>DAOUPR010000155.1 GCA_030626065.1 Clostridium sp.
ACACAAATTCTTGAAATTGTAACTTTTTTTCTTGAACCTAATTTTACAAATCTTGAATAGTAGTTATCAGAACTTGGAATAGGCAACTTTATCTTTAATATGATTTCATCATGATTAAGTTTTGTTTTTCCAGGCCCTAATATAAAATCTTTAATAGCTACTTCTTTTAATTTTTCATCTGGAGCTGCTATAACTAAAGCAGCATTTAACATAAACATAATAGGTATTAGATCTCCTGCTGGAGAAGCATTGGCAATATTGCCACCAATAGTACCACTATTTCTAATTTGCTCTGATCCTACATCACTAGCAGCATCTATAATACTGTGAAATTTCCCTTTAAGTAAAGGTGAGTTAACCATCTCATTCATAGTTACTCCCGCACCTATTTCTATATATTTTCCTTCTTTTTTAATCATTCTTGTTTCTTCTACATTTCCTAAATAAAGTAGTGCATCTGGAGTAACTCTGCCAGCATTAAGGTGCATTACAAGGTCAGTTCCTCCACCTATAACTTTGCTTTTAGATGTCATTTTTCCAAGGTCTTGGTACAATTCTGATAAAGAATTTGGCATGTAATTTTTCATACTACTTATCCCCCATCTCTTTTGCTGATCTTTCAACAGCACGTATTATCTGTTCGTATCCAGAACATCTACAAATATTTCCTGAAAGTGCAACACGTATCTCCTCTTCTGTTGGGTTGCTATTGTGAAAAAGTAAAGCCTTAGTTGACATTATCATACCTGTTGTACAGTATCCACATTGTACTGCTGTTTCTTCTACAAATGCAGTCTGAATTATATCAAGTTCTCCGTTTTCCTCTAAACCTTCAATAGTTATTACTTCTTTGCCAGTCATTTGTGCTGCTACTTTTAAACATGAGTGAACAGCAACTTTATCTATAATAACTGTACAAGCCCCACATTCACCTTCAGCACAACCTTCTTTTGTACCTGTTAGATTTAAATCTTCTCTAAGAATATCTATTAGTCTTTTGTCTGGGCTTACATTTAGTATACGGTCTATCCCATTTACTTTAAATTTTAATTCCATAGCTTTTCCTTCCTTTTTATTAGTTATTTTTAATGCTCATTAAATATTTGACAATTCTATCAGGAGTTAGTGGTAAATCTCCAATACTTGAATCAAGTGCATTATTTACAGCACCAGCAATTGAAGCAGATACAGGAACATGACATATTTCTCCTATAGATTTAGCTCCAAATGGACCATCGTCACTACCATCTTCCACTAATTCTACTCTAATTTTTGGAACTTCATAAGAGTTTATAACATGATAATCCTTTATACTATTAGTTGATTGTCCTCTTTCATTTACTTTTACATATTCTGATAATGCACCACCAGCACCCATTGCAACGCCACCTTGAATTTGAGCAATACACATTTCACGGTTAATTGCTTTACCAATGTCACATACAGCTAAATAGTCAAGTAATTTCGTCATTCCTGTATAAGTATCTACTTCAACATAAGAGAAGTGTACACCAACAGTTCCAGGATTTGACTTATTTATATGTTGAGAAACAGCAAATATCTCTTTTTCTAATTCTCTTAAACTTCTAACGGCTATTTCACCATAAGAATAATTTATACTATCATCATTTACACAAGTTATTCTGCCATTGGCTACCTCTATATCTTCTGCATTGACACTGTGAAGCTCTGCTGTAACTTTTGCAAGTTCTTCCTTAATCTTTATAGATGCTTCACGAACAGCTCTACCCAAAACATAAGTTGTTTTGCTAGAGTAACAGCCTGTTTCATAAGGTGAAACAAGAGTATCTCCTTCTTTTGCTCTTACGTCATCTACATTGATTCCTAACGTTTCAGCAACTATCATTTGCATAGCTCTTACAGTTCCGCAGCCATGGTCATGAATTGTAGCATTAAGAGTGATAGTACCGTCTTCTGCTATTCTTAATTCCGCCATAGAGAAATCTTGTTTCTTAGGATAAAAACCACTTACATGACCACCACAAGCTACACCAATACCACGCTTATATCTTGTATTTTCACTATTGAATTTCTTAATTTCTTCTTTTCTCTTATTCCAATCAAAACTATCTCTACCACGTTCTATACATTCTACAAGTCTTATTTCTCCAAGGCTAATATCATTATATCTATCTATTTCATTAGTCTTAGCAGCATTCTTAAGTCTCAATTCAAGTGGATCCATATGTAGTTTTTTTGCTGCCTCATTAATGTTATGCTCCATTATAATTGTTATTTCAGGGGCTGACCAACCTCTAAATCCTCCCGATACTGGAGTGTTCGTAATAACTGCTTTTCCTTGGTATTTAGCATATGGATAGCTATAAGCTCTAAATAATTTACTTGCCATTACAGTAATATATGCATGAGAGTTAGCAAGATAAGCACCCGCATTTAAAGTAACATTTGGCATCAAGCCTAGTAATTTACCATCTTTAGTGAATTTTGATGTTATAGTACCTTCAACAGCACCTCTGTTTATAGTAGAAACTAAGTCTTCTGCTCTGTTATAAACAACTTTAACAGGTTTACCAACGCTTATAGAACAAATAGCCGCTATAGGCTCAAGTAAAATTTCTTGTTTTGCTCCAAAAGACCCACCCATTGTTGCTTTAATAACTCTTACTTTGTTATATGGAATTTGAAAAAGGTCTGCTAAAACCGTTCTAATTCCATGAATACTTTGACATGGACTCCATATAGTTAAATGACCTTCTGCTTTTTCAAATGAAGCAACTGCTACGTGTGTTTCCATTGTTAAGTGGTCAATACAAGGAAATTTAGTAGATGTAGTAACTTCTATTTCTCCCTCAGCAATATCATCTTCTGAACCAATTTCGCAGTCATAAGTAACAAAAGTACCTTCCTCATGAATACCATCAATCTTACCTGATAGTGTTTCAGCAGGCGTAAACGAGTATGGTAATTCTTCATAAGTTACTTCTACAAGCCTTGCAGCTTTACGAGCTATTTCCTCCGTTTCTGCAATAACTGCTGCAATTTTATCACCAACAAATCTTACGTGATTGTTGAAAACCCTCTCTTGATCTGGAACAGGTTGTCCTGCTTCTCTACGATATCTGTTATACTTATTTTCAGTAGTATTAAAACAATGTAATACTTTAACAACTCCAGGTATAGCTTTAGCTTTAGAATCGTCTATAGACTTTACATACCCATGGGGAATTGTGCTAAAAACAACAGCTGCATGTAACATACCTTTTAGTTTCATGTCGCCTGTGTAAATTGTCTCGCCTGTAACTTTACCTTTAGCGTCATGTATTGGATAACTAGAACCTATAATTTTCATTTTTACCTCCCTTTCTTTGCAAATAATAATGGCTTGTATTTTTTTTAACAAATTGCTTTATATGTTTTGCATTGCTTACATTAGATATAATAGCATCGAAAAAACACATAATTATGTTAATTAAATAACAAACTATAACAAATTATTACAATTTGTAATAATTATAAATACTTAAATACAATAAGGGCAGGTATTTTAAAATACCTGCCCTCATCTTTTGTTAATGCATATACTCTACTTACAATTAATAATATTTAAATAAAAACCAACTAAACAACCTATATCTTTATTTTCTACAAACATATCTCCTTGATGGCCGTTTATAATTGATTTACAAACGCAAAGACCTAGCCCATATCCTTTTTTTGAGTTATCAGCTCTATAAAACATATCAAAAACATTTTTGATCTTATCTTCTGGCATCCCTATCCCATTATCTTTAATGCCAACATACAATTTATTATATCTATCATACATAACTAATTTTATTTCTGAACTATCTTGAGAAAATTTAATAGCATTAGTAAGTAAATTATCCATAACTCTCTGTATTTTTACTATATCTACATTTATACAAGCATTTACATTATCAATTTTTATGTCAGTATTAAAAATTCTATTTTCAGCTTCTATATAACTTTTAGAAATACTTTTAACAGTATTTACAAAATCAATTATTTCAATTTCCTTTGGTTTTAGTACTAACTTATTATTTATTTCATAAATGTTATCAAGATTATTTGTTAAAATCTTTTCAATCTGGTCAGCTCTAAATATAATATTATCTAGATATTTTTCCCTCTTCTCTTTTGTTGATACTATATTTTGCTGTAAGCCTGAAGCATAACCCTTTATCAGTGTAATTGGAGTTTTTATATCATGGGATAACATTGATATAAATTTTGCTGTTCCTTGTTTTGTATTTTTTAGATACTCTTCTATCTGCTTATGATTAACTGTTAATAATTTACTTTCGAACTCCATTTTTTCTAGAATTTGTAAAATGTTTAATCTCATATTTTCAAGTTGAGAACTTAACTCACCTATTTCCCAATCAGATTCTATGAAAACGCTACTATCAAGATTGCCTGTTGAAATATTTCTAACTTTTACTATTAAGGCTTCTATTGGCTCAGATATCCTCCTTGAAACATAAAAACTAAATAAAACTACAACACCAAGTACGCATATAAAAATACTATTTACTTGTTTTAATAAATCTTCTTGATAAGAATTGAACTCTTTCTCTTTTGCAACTAAAACAAGATTCCAACCGTATTTTTCTATATATTCATTTACTATAGTATATCCTTCTTCCTTAAACAATTGCTGGTCATTTTTAAAATCAGGAAAATTTTCTGCTTTGCAAACCTTTTTTATCATTTCTTTCTCATAAATTGATATATCTCTTGGCATTGCAATTATTTTTTTTCTGTCATCAACTATAAATCCAAAACCCGTATCAAAATATTCTATGCTTTCAACTATTTTGACTATTTGTTCAATTTCAATATTACTTCCAATAACACATTCCGTATCACTTAGTTGTGATTTAATAGCAATTCCAATTACTTCTCTATTTAAATATATATCGTAATATGGTGTTATAGCCACTTTATCTTTGCTTTTTTTTACTGATTTAAACCAAGGTCTTGTTGATACCTGATAATCACTTGGCTCCCATCCATTAGCATCTATAAATTCGTTTTCTTCAGTTCCTATATAAAAACCATTATACTCATTTACAACATCTACATATTCTTTTAGCATTTTTCTTATTTCATCATCATTTTTTATACTATAATTTTTTAATTTATAACTTATATCGTTAAGATGTGAAACCTTTTCATCAAACACCTGCTCAATAATTTTTGCATTGAGTTTAACAGAATTGCTCCCATAGTCTTTACTTCTTTGTATCTGCATATCACCAAAATAGTTTAGCATAAAATAATAAATAAAAATACTAGACACAACACAAACTGATACAAATGACACTAAAATAATATTTTTTATTTTTAGTTTATTTAACATATTTCACATCTGCTTCAAACACATAACCTACACTCCAAATTGTTTTTATGTAAGTTTTGTTAGAGTTATCTGAATTTAATTTGTCTCTCAATCTCTTTATTGTTGTATTTACAACATTCTCATCATAATGGGAATCATTCCAAACTTCTCTAAGAATCTTATCTCTTGAAAGAACAATATGTGCATTTTTTATAAAAAAAACAAGAAGATTAAACTCTTTACTAGTAATATTTATTTCTTTGTCTCCCTTAAACATTTTGTAATTATTAATATATAAAGTAATATCGTCGAAACATACTATATTTTTTTGGGTTACAGAAAAGATTTCGCTTCTCCTTATATTAGCCTTTATTCTTGCAATAAGTTCAATAGGGTCAAAAGGCTTTGTTATATAATCATCTGCACCAATTCCAAGACCTAATAAAATATCAGATTGTGAACTGTTACAACTTATAAATATTATAGGTACTTGACTTGTTTTTCTTATCTCTTTACATAATTGAATTCCAGATATTCCTGGCATATTTATATCAAGTATAACAATTGATATATCATCAGTTAAGAGACTCATAGCCTCTCCAGAATTAGTTGTTGACACGACTTCAAAGTTTTCTATTTCTAAAAAATCTTTTAATAAAAGAATTATATCTTTTTCATCATCTATAATAAGAATTTTTTTCATTTGTACCTCCTTGTAAAATGAAACATAATACATAATTTTACAAGAAATTATGTATTAATGTTATTCTCTATAGTTATATTATTTGATTTAGTTACGCTTATCTATATGTTTATTTTACTATAGTTAAGGAATCTATGTTTTATTATATGAAAAGTTTACAGGTAACAATATTCTTCTTTACATAGTAAAATACATTGAAATAAAAGTCAATAATAAGCAACAAATGCATCATGACTACACCTTCAATTTTACCCTGTCGGTATAAATTTGTACCTTTCGCTCTCAAATATGCCATTTTTGTGATGCTTGTTTTACTGCAATATATTCTGTTTCATCACCTCACAGTAATATATATAATATTAATTAGTTCAACCACGAATTTTATGAAACTATAATACTTCTATAAATTACATTAGTAATAACTAGTAAAAAGGGCACAAAAAATCCGATGCATCCCTTAGCATTTTAAGTGAGAATCCAAAATTGTTAAGGGATGCATCGGATGAATACTAATTATAATATTATCTGAAATCTAAATAGATTGCAAGAGATAGAGATGATTTATTCCAATGTAAATAATGGTATATTTGAAGTGTTTGCAAAAGCTGCATCATTTTTATCATACTATAAAGACTTAGCAGAAGAATATAATATTCCTGAACTCAAGAAGTTTGTTAAAACCCTTAATAACTGGAGGTCATACATCCTAAATTATTACGATTATCCAATATCTAATGGTACTATAGAAGGCAATAATCACGTCTTCTAAAAAAGTCACATGATTTTAAAAAAACGTATGCTTTTGCATGCTTATTTAGTGTACCATTTTTTAGGTGCTTTGAAAATACTTTCTTATAAAATTGTTTCACTTATAGGTTACTTTTTTAAAATATTATCTTAAGTTGACGACATTGAAGGTGCCTGTCCCTTAGTCCCTTATTTTTGTATTATAAACAAATCAAATAAAAAATGTATTTTCCTATTTACACCCGTAATATATATAAAATTCTGATACTAGAAAACTAATATCAGAATTTATTTTTATCTTTTTTTAAAAGATAAGCAACTTGATAGTATTCAACATTATGACCCTTCTCTTTTAATCTATTAGATATTTTTCTAGGACCAAGACCTTCTCTATTCAATCTAATAATTAAATTTTTAATTGGTTGGCTTAATGTCACT
>DAOUPR010000040.1 GCA_030626065.1 Clostridium sp.
ATAACAGTAGGAGGGTTAGATACCACAAAAGAAATTAAAGGCTATAAATTTTCTTCATCTAGCTCCGCTAAAAGTGATAAACCTGATTTTTCTGCAGCATGTGTAGATATCTGCTCCCTTAATTCAGATATAACATATATTTCCGAAAGAAACGGAAGAAAAATCTATCCTCGTCCACTAAAAGAGATGTACACATCATATACTGGCACTTCCACAGCAGCAGCTTTTGGAGCTGGTATAATTTCATTATTACTAGAAAACAACGAGAATTTAAATCACAGTGACACTTTAGCCCTTATTAAACTTTCCTGTGAATTATTAAATATACCAAAAGGAATACAAGGTTGCGGAAAGATTAACTTTGAAAAATTAATGCCCTAAAATTTTGTTACATCTTTGTAACAAAATTTTATCTAGAAATAGTAAAATTAATATTAATAAATGAATTATTTAGAGGTGAAAATATTATTGTTTAACAAAGAACTATCCAGTAACTTAAGAAAATATGATGTAATAATTAAATTAACAAAATTAACAACATTTGTTTTGTTGATTATGCTTGTAGGTGTAAACTACTAGCTAAAATTTTGACATAATTGATTTCAATAAAAACGAAATCTTCTTCAATATACTCAATACTCTTTATACCATAATAAAATTATGGTATTTTTTTATCGATTAATCTTTCAATTAATTAAAGAAATTATTTTAGCAAGCTAAAATAATTTCATCCTTAATTGTGCATTGTGCATTGTAAATTGTGCATTAATATTTTATCTTTTAAATAATCTCTCTCCTAACCCACTCAATTGCTTTTTTAACTGTACTGTTTCTAACTCTTTCTCTACTTCCAGTTAAATGAAATTCTTTTGACATTACTTTACCTTTTATATATAACCCAACATAAACAAGCCCAACTTCTTTATCTTTAGTTCCACCACCTGGTCCTGCTATGCCTGTTGTTGAAATTCCTATATCCGTATTTGCCTTTTCTGCTATGCCCTTTGCCATTTCTTCTGCTGTTTGTTTGCTTACAGCCCCATACTCATCTAAGGTTTCTTTTAATACTCCTAATCGCTCTTGCTTTGATTCATTAGTATAAGTTATTGCCCCTTCTTTAAATACTTTTGAAATACCTGGATAATTTATTATTGTTCCTGCCAGTAGTCCCCCTGTACAAGATTCAGCAGTAGAAATAGTAATATTTCTATCAACTAACATTTGTCCTAATACATTTTCCAAAGTAGTTTCACCTTCAGCATAAACTGCTACTCCAAGTCTCTTTTTTATTTCTTCTTCAACTGGCTGTATTAATTTGTATCCTTCTTCCTGTGAATTAGCCTTTGCAGTTATTCTAAAGGTCATTTCTCCATCTTTAGCATACGGTGCAACTGTAGGATTTGATTGAGCCTCAATAATATCCTGTATCATTTGTTCTGCTGTACTTTCACCTATACCCATAACTCTTAATATTTTTGATGTAAGAACACCATCACTAAACTTAGCTAAATAGGGCAGAGCATAATTTTCAAACATAGGTTTCATTTCTCTTGGTGGACCTGGCAATAAAACGATTATTTTCCCTTCTTCTTCTATAATACATCCAGGCGCTGTTCCTACGTCATTACAAAGTATTGTTGCATCCTCTGGAAAATATGCTTGTTTTTTATTACTTTCTACCATTTGCCTATTGATTTTCTTAAAAAAATCTTCGATTTTATCTAAAGATTCTTTATGCACTTTAGATTTCTTATTGAAATATTCAAAAGCTGTTTCCTTTGTTAAATCATCTTTTGTAGGTCCAAGTCCTCCTGTTGTAATAACTAAATCAGCTCTACTAAAAGCCTCTTTTAGCTCAATTTTTAATCTTTCTGTATTATCACCTATTACTGATTGATGATAAACTTCAAAACCTAAATCTGCTAATTTCTCTGATATAAACTGTGCATTTGTATTCACAATATTTCCAAGAAGTATTTCTGTTCCAACTGCAATTATTTCTGCTTTCATTTTAAACCTTCTTTCAAAAATAAGTCTTTACTATTATTTTTCAAAATAATAACAATATACATTTTTATTATACACCATAATTTTCTTGTTTTATTTTTTATATCTCTATTTATAATAATTTTAGATTTTCTGACCAACGGGAAGAAAATCATCCTAAATTGTGCATTGTGCATTATAATAAAACTATTTCTTAGTAAAACAAAAAGCATCACCTCTAGGGCAATACTTTCTATTTTTGCTACTTTTATTGTGGGTATATCTTATATATAAAACTAATATGCTTAGCTAATTAAGCTATTAATGTTCTTTCATCCATTATAAGCATTTCATACTTAAATGGTTTATTTTTAATAAATAAGTTATTATTAGCAATATATTTTGCTTCTTCCATATTTCTTGCCTTAAAAGTAAAAGAACCACCATATTTATTGAAATATCCTCCACCTATAGAATATCTTGGTGTTTGTTCGTTATTGAAATTAATAATGTGTGCTTTATTGGAAACCACATCACCATTTTTTTCATCTAATGAATAAATAACCCTGACAATTAAATTTCTATCCATATCAACATCTCCTATATACATTACACTTCACAGTTCACAGTTCATATTTCATAGTTCATATTTCATATTTCATAGTTCACAGGTTATCCTGCGTTGTTCTCTATTTATTATTATTAATTAAATACAAATTTTATGTCAAAGTTATTAAATCTTCAATGTCTCGAACTTATGTTCTAAATGTATTATACCGAACTACCGTTCTTGTGTCAATATGTTTAAATAATTTTATAAAACTATTTTCACTCCCAAAATTTTTCTAAGTAATTACACATCTGATTATTATTCTGTACCCTCTTCAGATGCTGCCATTCATAAGGAAATAGTTTCAGATATCTACTAGATGTAAACCTAGTATCTATAAGCAATGCTACTCCTTTATCATTTTCAGTCCTTATTATTCTTCCCACTGCTTGCATCACCTTATTCATACCTGGATATATATATGAATATTCAAACCCACAACCCTTTTTTTCATTAAAATAATCTTTAATTATATCTCTCTGAAAACAAATTTGTGGAAGTCCTACACCTATAATTATAGCTCAAGATAATTTGTCCCCTACCAGATCAATGCCTTCTCCAAACATTCCTCCCATAACTGCAAATGCCGCTAAACTTTTATCTCCAACCTCATTAAAACTATTTAGAAATTCTTCCTTTTGAATTTCATCCATACCTACTTCTTGACTAATTATATTAAATTCTATTGGGTTCTCATAAATTTTCTCAAGAATCATTCTTAAATATTTATAGGAAGGGAAAAATATTAAATAATTTCCTTTTTTAGATGAAAGTAACATTTTTATTTTTTCTACCACAAATTCAGCGGTCTCTTCCCTATGTCTATATTTTGTAGAAGTTTTATCATCAATTAATAAGAGTAAATTTTCTCTTTTAAATGAACTTTTTAACCTTAGTTTATTATCCTCTTCTTCTCCTCCTAAAACTTCAAAATAATAATCCATTGGACTTAATGTGGCAGAGAAAATTATAGTAGCTAAATTATTATCCATACTTTCTTTTAAAAATTTTGAGGGGTCTACACAATATAATTTTAATACTACATTATTTTTATCTATTTTTTCAGCATATACTCTATAAGATTCATCAAATATCTCTCCTATTTTTATAAAAAATAGTGCCTTAAAATAAAAATCTAATACCTTTTCTTTACAAGCAATCTTTTCATTCTTATTTTCTATCATCCATTTTTCCGCTTTATTAATATAGTTTATCAAATGAGGTAATATTTCTTCTGGTTGCTTTTCTAACATAAAATAACCATTATTTTTTTCACACTTCTTCCTCAAGTCAATAAAATATGCATTAAGCTTATTTAAAATCTTGAATAATTCTGGTATTTCATTTCTACTTTCTTTTTTTAATTCTAAAATATCTTTCTTAACTAATTCAGCCGAAAACATTTCTCTGCCTCTATCAACCAAGTTATGCGCTTCATCTATTAACAATATACTGTTTCCTTTTGTATCATCAAAGAATCTCTTTAAAGAAGCTCTTGGATCAAAAACATAATTATAATCACAAATAACACCATCAACCCAAAATACTAAGTCTAAAGAAAATTCAAAAGGACATATATTATGCTTTCTAGCATATTTTTCAACAATCTCACGAGTCAAATTATCTTCATTGTATATATCAAAAATAGCCTCATTAACCCTATCAAAATGCCCCTTTGCAAAGGGGCATTTATCAGGATTACAATTAACTTCTTCATTAAAACATATCTTTTCCTTGGCTGTAAGAGTTAACGTTTTAAATGATAATCCTGCTTCTCGTAGTTGTAAATATGTGTTCTCAGCAGTAGTCCTGGTAATTGTTTTTGCAGTCAAATAAAATATTTTTTCTCCTGAATTTTCCCCTAATGCCTTTAATGCAGGAAAAATAGTTGCAATAGTTTTCCCAATACCAGTAGGTGCTTGTGCAAACAATTTTTTACTATCTTTAATTGTTTTATATGCATAAACTGCTAATTTTCTTTGCCCTTCTCTATATTCACCATAAGGAAATTTTAGTTCATTAATAGAATTATTTCGTTTTTTTATCCATAAATCTAATGTCTTCGCCCATTTGATATAACTATTTAATATATTATCGAAGAAATTTCTTAATTCTTCTCTTGTAAAATGTTTTTTTATTTTCTTTATATTTTTATTATCCAAATTATAATAGGTTAATTGAACTTCTATATTTTCTATTTCATTTTCAATGCAATAAAAATAAGCATAGCATTTAGCTTGTGCCCAATGCACTTCATTATAGCTTTCATCTATAAATTCTAATGGTACCATTGTAGTCTTAATTTCATCAATCAAGATATTTTCTCCATCATTAAATACTCCATCAGCTCTTCCTTTAACTTCTATCACCAAATCTTCTTTTTCAATTAACATAGACAAACTTACTTCCGAATAATAATTATCACCATACCCCTTCTGTATCTTTTGATGCGCTCTTATTGCATCAACATTTCTAGAACTGCCTTTAAATGTTGACACTAAATCTCCAGACTTTAAAACAAATTGAACCAAATTTCTAACCGATATCTTCATTATATTTTGGGCTGACATAATCTATTCCCCTTTACCGTTCATTAATAAAACCTATTATAATTAATCAAAACATAAATAACAATATTTATACTATCAGTAAAGATACGATAGCGTAACTTCTCTAGATAATATTCTGTTTTAGAAAAGGAACTACCGCATCTTAGCCTTTCACCCTAATAATCTGCAAATACTGCCACATAAATATTATATGATTTTGTATAGATATACTCTACCAATTTTTATATCTTTAAAATCATTGATATATTTTAGAAAAGATACAAACATTCTATTTTTTGAATGTTGTGCTACATATAAATCGTTCCTTTTATATCCTTTATTGTATCCTTTAAAATGAATTATCTGCGAATGATATGGTATATTATTATTTCTTGAATCTCCATATTGAATAACATCGCCTATATCCATCATCTTTACAATAGTATCATAATTATTTATTACATCATCAACATTTAAAGATAAATATTTTGCTGCTCTATTATTTCCTAGTCCTTGTTCATTTCCCCAATGCCTACAAAAATATCTAGCGCCCCTCCAAGTAAGCGAAATATTTTTTAGATCTTTTTCGTTTATTGTCCTACAAAACCAAGCCTGTAACATATCCCATCTATATCCAGTCTCTTTAATTCCTCCCGCCACTAACACTTGAGATACAAAATTAGTACAGTCACCATTCTTAAAATATGGATAATACATTAAATTTGGCTTTATAGCATACTCTTCTGCATACTTTTTAGCCTTGACTCTATTATATTCTCCTTTTATTTTATCAGAATATTTATCTCTCAACATTTTATTAGAGCTCCTTTAAATAATTGTATATATCAATATATGTTTTACTAATAGTAATTGTTTATAGCTTGTTATATTTTTCGACATTTTAAAACAAAATTCTCTAGTATAATGGTATAATATTTTTATAAAATCTATAAGTTCGGAGATATCTTATGAATAATAATAATTTTAATAAATATACAATAACAACAAAAATTTTAGTTATATATCTAGTTTTTAGCTCTATATGGATTTTCACTTCTGATAAACTAATAACTTTGTTCACAACTAACGCAGCTACAATTACAAAATTTCAAACTTATAAAGGCTTTTTATATGTATTAATAACAACTATAGTATTATACTTTGCTATTAATAATGTTATTTCAAAACTAGTAAATAAGCATAATCTACTTGTTAATACAGATTCATTTTATAATAGTTTATATAATAATGATCATTTAATTCTATTATTAATTGACCCTGAAACAAAACAAATCGTTGATGCAAATCCCGGTGCTCTTAGATTTTATAAATACTCTATTGAGGAAATATGCTCATTAAAAATGAATGAAATTAATACTATGACTAAAGAAGAACTGGATAATGAAATGCAAAAGGCTATTGCCCAAGAAAAAAATTATTTTGTTTTCAAACACAAAATTTCAAATGGTATGATTAAAACTGTTCAAGTTATGTCTGTACCAATTGTTATTAATGAAAGAAAGTTACTTTTTTCTATGATTATGGATATAACCGCTACTATACAATCAAAAATAGATCTGTCTGAATCTGAAGAAAAATTTAAGCTTTTTTCAGATAATATAGAAGCTAGCATATATATTAAGGATATAGAAGGTAACTTTATTTTTGCAAATAAATATAGTTCCAATTTTCATGGTTTCAGTGATTTAACAAATAAAAATGTTAAAGATTGTATTGTCCCTAATGAAGCAGCTACAGTATTACTTTATGATAAAGAAGCAATGCAAAAGGGTCAAATTTCTTATAACCAATGCATTACAAATTGTTCTGGCGAGAAAAGAACTTTTAAAATATTAAAATTCTCAGTACCTAATCATAATAATGAAACACTAATCGGAGGAATAAATATTGATGTAACTGATTATAAGATAGCGGAAGAAAAAATCAAAAAACTAGCTTATTTTGATTTGCATTCAGGCTTATATAATAAAAATTATCTAGTAGAAAAAGTAACCAAACTTATAGAAGAAAATAATGATTTAATTATAGGTATTCTTTTTATTTCAATAAATAATATTGAACAAACAACTGAATTTATGGGTACTGACTTTACAAATAAGTTATTCGTTACTATAGCACAGAGAATTTCTAAACTTATTAATGAAAATGACACTATAGTTCAATATAGTAAAAATGATTTTATCATACAACTCACTGATTGTACGGATCCTATGAATATTCATTCTAGATCTAAAAATCTTATTAATCAGATGATTAGTCCCTATGAAATAGATAATTTTAAAATTAATATTTCTACAAATATAGGTCTAAGTATGTATCCTAGTAATTCTAATAATATTGAAGAATTAATAATACAGTCTAGCATTGCTATGAAAATGTCTAAACTAAAAGCCAATAATTCTATTATTCTTTATGATGAAAATGTGGAAAAAGAATTATCAAATCAGATACACTTAGAAAATGACTTAAGCTTAGCCATAGAAAATGATTATTTACAATTATATTACCAACCAATAATTGATGCTAAAACACAAAAAACTATAAAAGCTGAAGCTCTACTACGTTGGATACATCCTGAAAAAGGATTTATACCACCCTCTGTATTTATACCTATTGCAGAGAAATCAAATTTAATTCTAACACTTGGAGAATGGGTTATAAAAACAGTCTTTATTGAAGTTAAAAGTTGGTTAGATACTGGATTTACACCACCTATAATTTCAGTTAACTTATCAACAAAGCAACTTGAACAAAAAAATTTTGTTCCAATGCTTAAAAATATAATACAAGAAACTAATATAGATACAAAATTTATAGATTTTGAGATAACAGAAAGTTTAGCAATTAACGATGAACTAGGTACAATTAATACACTTAAAGAAATTGAAGCTCTAGGAATTTCTTTTTCTATGGATGATTTTGGAACTGGATATTCTTCCCTAAGTCAACTTAAAAAACTACCCCTTAAAACTTTAAAAATTGATATGTCATTTATATCAGATATTAACGAAGATTTAGATAATACGATAATTGTAACAACGATTATCGCTATGGCACAAAGTATGGGGTTATCTGTAGTTGCAGAAGGTGTAGAAACAATAACTCAATTTGAATTTTTACGAAATAATAATTGTGATATGATACAAGGTTACTTAGTAAGTAAACCAGTTCCTAACAATAACTTTAAAAAAATAATTGATAAGAACTATTCTTTTCATACTAATTTTGTTGAAGGAATTAAGGATATTTCCTCTATCTCAAAAATAAAAGATGCTTGTTCTCTAAATGATGAGTTATCGTATAAAGAAATTATTTACAATAGCCCCCAAGCAATAATACAATGGAGTAAAAGCTTTAAGATTTTGATATGGAATAAAGGAGCAGAAGATATTTTCGGATGGTCTGAAAATGAAGCCCTTGATAAAAATCTAATGAAAAATATGATTCTTAAATCTGAACTTATTAAATCAATGAAATTAGTAAATTCAATTTTTTCTGGTAAACCTATAGAATATACTTCTAAAAACTATACTAAAGATAAGAAAATAATCACTTGTAATTGGATACTTTTCCCTATATTCAATAGTAATGGAGAAATTAAAAGTATTGTAACTTGCACTACAAAAACTAATTAAATAATACTATAAAACAGCTTGCGTATTTGTAAGCTGTTTTACTTATATATATCCATCTTTTGCTCGTATTGAAATTTCCCCGGACATAATTGATTTAATATTTCCATCTTTAAGCTTCACAATCAACTCACCATTCTCATCAATTTCAATTGCATCAGCTAAAATTTCCTTTCCTTTTTCAATCATTCTAATTTCTCTTCCTAATACACAAGATTTAGTTCTACATATTTCTAATACTTCTTCTATATTTTCTTTTTTAACATACTCATCATAAAAGACTTCAAAATGATTTATAATTCCTACAAATATATCTTTTCTAGAATATTCTTTTTTTCCTTCAATGAATAAAGAACTAGCTTTATTCTTTAATTCTCCTAGAAAATCATTTTCTTTATTATTTACATTCATTCCAATACCCAATACAGCATAATTCACCATATTAATTTCTGCACTCATTTCAGTAAGTATGCCACAGATTTTTTTACCGTTGATAATAATATCATTTGGCCATTTTATGTTGACGTCAACATCTAAGTCTTCTAAGGCTTTAGCAACTGCCGCAGCTGCTATTTGAGTTATTTGGGGCACCTTAACAGGGGATATTTCCGGTTTCAATATAATTGACATCCATATACCTTTTCCTTTTGTAGATACCCAGCTCCTTCCCATTCTCCCTTTGCCTGATATTTGTTCTTCCCCTACAATAATAGTACCTTCTTTTTTATCATAAGCAATTTTCTTTGCTTCTGTATTTGTAGATCCTATACTGTTAAAATGAATTATTTCTTTACCTATATATTCTGTTTTCAATCCATTATGTACCTCAAAAAAAGTAAGTACGTCTGGTGAAGATATAATTTTATATCCTTTTCTAGATACAGATTCTATTGTATATCCCTCTTCTTTTAAAGTATTCATATGTTTCCAAATAGCGGCCCTTGTAATTCCTAGTTCTTCACTAATTTTTTGTCCACTTAGAAAACCTTCTTCATTATTTTTAAGCATTTCTAAAATTCTATATTTCATTATATAACCCCTTTTTTAAGTGCAATGCACAATTATGGATGATTCTCTCCTGTCGTCGAGAATCTTTAATTATTAAATTAATTCATAAATTTTGCGTAGCATAAGATATACATTACTGAAACTGAATCTATGCTATTCCATAATCTTAGATTTTCGTGAGTTTTGGAATAATATAGATTTATAGTTGAAGTTGTATATCTAATAATCATCCTTAATTGCAAATTAAGATATATAATCATTCTACAATATTTAATATAAAATAACAAAAAAAGCCTCCTGCTGGAAGCTTTTACTCTAAAAATTCACCTATTTTTCTATATTTCAAATATCTCTGTTCTATTACTTCATCTATATTTTCTAACATATCTGCAAATGGTACTTTTGATAATTCATTTTTTATACTATTTGCCGTTACTTTCAAATCTTTATGAGCTCCACCTAGTGGTTCTTTTACTACTTTATCAATAACCTTTAATTCTTTTAAATCTTGTGCGGTTATTTTCATTATTTTTGCAGCTTCCTTTGCCCTTGAGGAGTCTTTCCAAAGTATACTAGCAAAACCTTCTGGAGATAATATTGAGTAAATAGCATGTTCTAACATCCATATTTGGTCTGCAATTGATATAGCAAGTGCTCCACCACTACCACCTTCTCCAATTACAACTGATATAATAGGAATTTTTAATATGGATATTTCCATCAAGTTTCTTGCAATTGCCTCTCCTTGGCCTCTTTCTTCTGCACCAAGTCCTGGATATGCTCCTGGAGTATCAATAAAACAAACAACAGGTCTTTTGAACTTTTCTGCTTGCTTCATTAATCTCAAAGCTTTCCTATATCCTTCTGGATTAGGCATACCAAAGTTTCTTTTTACATTTTCCTTTGTATTTCTTCCCTTTTGTTGTCCTATAACTGTTATAGGAATTCCATTTAATTTCCCAATTCCCCCTATAATACAAGGATCATCTCTAAATTGCCTATCTCCATGTAATTCAATAAAATCATCAAAGATTTCCTCAATATAATCTAAAGCTGTTGGCCTTTCAATCATTCTAGATAAAGTTAATTTATCCATAGGGGTTAATTTATTATATACATTCTCTTTTAAACTATCTAGTTTATTTTCTAATTTCTCAATTTCTACTGTTAAATCAACTTCTTTTGAAATAGAAAATTCTTTTAGGTCTACTATTTTATTTTCTAAATCTATAATCTCTTTTTCACAATCAAGCATAAATATACCTCCTACCCTACAATACAGGTTTGGTGAATATCAATAATTTTAGCTAAAGTTTTCTTCAATTCTTTTCTATCAACTATTTTATCAATAAAACCATGGTCTAATAAAAATTCTGCTGTCTGAAATCCCTGAGGTAATTTTTGCTTTATGGTTTGTTCAATTACTCTCTTACCAGCAAAACCTATTAATGTTCCTGGTTCAGATAATATAATATCACCAAGCATAGCAAAAGATGCTGTTACTCCTCCTGTTGTTGGATCTGTTAATACAGTAATATACAAATTTCCTGACTCATTATGCTTTGCAATTGCAGCCGAAGTTTTCGCCATTTGCATTAATGATAAAATCCCTTCTTGCATTCTTGCACCACCTGATGCTGTAAAAATTACAATAGGAAGTTTTTTTTCTGTTGCAAACTCAACTGCCCTAGTAATTTTTTCTCCTACTACAGAACCCATACTACCCATCATAAAATTGCTATCCATAACAGCTATTACAGTCTCAAGTCCTTGTATTTTACCTACACCTGTAACTACAGCTTCATTCATTCCTGCCTTTTCTTTATAAGAATCTACTTTTTCTAAATATCCTTCAAATTCTAAAGGGTTAATACTATCTATGTTTTCATTCATTTCTGTAAAAGTATCTCTATCTATTATTAGATCTATTCTTTCTTTTGAAGACAATCTATAATGCTTACCACATTTACTACATATTTTGTTGTTTTGATTAAGATCATCTTTATATATTGTTTCACCACAGACCTTACATTTTACCCATAAACCACCTGGAATACTGGGTTTATCTTTATCATCTTCTTTTTCTATTATTTGTTCTTTTACTTCCTCATATTTTGCTTCATCTTGCTGCAAGGTGATATACTGTGGTTTTTTAAATACTCTTTTTAATCTAAACATTTTTATCACCAACCTCTTCTAAACAATTCAACTTAAAACTAAAAGTTGAACTCTTTCTCTATAAAAGATGTATCGAAATCACCTTTTAAATATTTTTCATTACATAATATATCAAATAGAAACTCTATATTTGTATCTATTCCCTCTATAGCAAATTCTTCTAAAGCTCTTTTCATTTTTACTATAGCTTCATTTCTGTTTTTACCATGTACTATTAATTTTGCTACCATAGAATCATATGTAGGTGGAATGGTATATCCATTGTATAACGCACTATCTATTCTCACCCCATTACCTCCAGGAACATGGAAAATTTCTACCTTACCTGGTGATGGTCTAAATCCCTTTTGAGGATTTTCTGCATTTATTCTACATTCTATTGCATGCCCATTTATTTTTATATCTTCTTGATTAATTTCTAGTTTTTCTCCAGCAGCAATTTTCAGTTGCTGCTTTATTAAATCTACATCTGTAATATACTCTGTAACAGGATGCTCTACTTGAATTCTTGTATTCATTTCCATAAAATAAAAATCACCATTTTTGTCAACTAAAAATTCAATAGTTCCCGCATTTTGATAGTTAACAGCCTTTGCTGCTTTAATTGTAGCTTCACCCATTTTTTCTCTTAATTCTTGTGAAATTAAGTCTGAAGGAGCTTCTTCTATTACCTTTTGATTTCTTCTTTGAATAGAACAATCTCTTTCTCCTAAATGAAGCACATTACCAAATTCATCTGCTAAAATCTGAAATTCTATATGTCTTGGATTTTCTATAAATTTTTCAATGTACATTGTATCATCATTAAATGAAACTTTTGCTTCTGTTTTTGCCGTTTGGGAGGCCTTTTCAAGCTCTTCTTTCTTTCTTACTATTCTAATGCCTCTACCACCGCCACCTGCTGAGGCTTTCACCATAATAGGGTATCCAATTCTATCACCCACTTCTACTGCATGCTCATAACTTTCAATAACTCCATCAACACCTGGTATTACAGGCACTCCTGCTTCTATCATAATCTGCCTTGCTCTTGCTTTATTGCCCATCATATCCATTACTGCAGAGTCTGGGCCTATAAATTTAATATTACATTCTCCACACATTTGAGCAAATTTACTATTCTCAGATAAGAAACCAAATCCAGGATGAATTGCCTCTGATCCAGTTAAAACTGTTGCACTGATTATATTTTCCATCTTAAGATAACTATCTCTAGATTTGCTTGGTCCTATACAAATAGCCTCATCAGCTAATTTCACATGAAGTGCATCTTTATCAATCTCTGAATATACCGCTACAGTATTAATTCCCATTTCTCTACAGGCTCTAATTACCCTTACAGCAATTTCACCTCTATTTGCAATAAGTATTTTCTTAAACAAATTATTCACCTACTCTCAAGATCCTATATTTACTCTCCTATAAAGAAAGTTAATTCTGCTTCTACTGCTTTTTTATCATCAACCCAGGCTATTGCTTTGCCTATACCTGCTGGACCCTTCATCCTTATAATTTCTACTTCTAATTTTAAAACATCTCCAGGTACAACCTTCTTTTTAAATCTAGCTTTATTTATTCCACCAAAATATGCTATTTTACCTTTATTTTTCTCCAAACTAAGAATTGCTACAGCACCTGTTTGAGCTAACGCTTCTACTATTAAAACTCCAGGCATTACTGGTTCTTGTGGAAAATGACCCTGAAAAAAATATTCATTCATAGTAACATTTTTATAAGCTGTTGCCTTTTTACCCTCTTCTATTTCTTCAACTTTATCTATTAGTAAAAAAGGATATCTATGTGGTATTATTTCTTGAATTTGTTTAATATCTAATGACATATTCATTTCTCCTCTATACTAAAGTTTAGCAACTTTGAATAATGGCTGATTGTACTCTACCATTCCTTCATTTTCAATAAGTATTTCTAATATTTCCATATCAAATTCAGCTTCTATATCATTCATTAGCTTCATAGCTTCAACTATACAAAGAATATCTCCTTTTTTAACCTTACTTCCCTTTTTCACGAAAACTTCAGTTGTTGGAGAAGATGCCTCATAAAAAGTACCTACAATTGGAGAATTAACAGTTATATCATTATCGTTAACTTTTGCTTGTTGAACCTCAATGTTCTGTTTGTCACTTTTCGGAATATGGGCTACAGTAACTGTATCTTCTGTTCTTAACTGAATCGGTTCTCTTACTCTAACTTCTTCCTTTACAATTACCTTTTCTTTTTCTTTCTTAAGTTTTATCTTAAATCCATTGTCTTCTATTTCAAGTGTTGTTAATTCAGATTCGCTAAGTGTTTTAATTAATTCTTTTATATTATCAAAATTCATAACTTACACCTCGTTCCATTTCTTTAGAATTATTGTTGCATTATGACCACCAAAACCAAGTGAATTTGACAAGGCATATTCAATATCAACATTTCTTCCCGCATTTGGAACATAATCCAAGTCACACTCTTCATCTTTTTCTTTATATCCCAATGTAGCAGGCACAAATCCTTCTTCAAGACCTTTAGCACAAATTATTGCTTCTACAGCTCCTGCTGCACCAAGTAAGTGGCCAGTCATAGATTTTGTTGAACTCACTGGAATATCATAAGCTTTTTCACCAAACACAGATTTTATTGCCGCTGTTTCAAATTTATCATTGTATGGAGTACTTGTTCCATGTGCATTTATATAAGAAATATCTTCTTTTTTTATTTTTGCATCTTTAATTGCCATTTGTATTGCTCTAGCTCCACCTTCTCCTCCTGGTGCAGGTGAAGTCATATGATATGCATCACAAGTAGCACCATAACCAACTACCTCTGCATATATTTTGGCTCCTCTTTGTTTTGCATGTTCAAGAGACTCTACTATTACAATTCCAGCTCCTTCACCCATTACAAATCCGTTTCTTTCCTTGTCAAAGGGAATAGAAGCCCTCTTAGGATTATC
>DAOUPR010000042.1 GCA_030626065.1 Clostridium sp.
AAATCATCATACTCTTTTTTATCTTTAAATAATGGTCTTAATCTTTGAACTTCATTACTCTTTTGATTTTTTATATTAAGTAATTTATTAAAAAGGTCTTCAAAATAAATAGGCTTCTCTTCTGCAGATAAAAAAGCTGCTCCCATTGCCACAAATAATTTAGCATCCTCAGGAAAAATAATTTGTGAATCTTCTAACTTTAACGTTTCTTTAAATCTGAGTCTCAATTCAGATAAAAAAGAAAGTGGTCCTCCTAAAAAGGCTATATTTCCTCTTATTTGCTTACCACAAGCAAGTCCACTGATAGTTTGATTAACTACAGCTTGAAAAATCGATGCTGCTATATCTTCCTTAGAAGCACCTTCATTTAACAATGGTTGAACATCTGTTTTTGCAAACACTCCACATCTCGATGCTATGGGATAAATAACTTTTTTATTTTTAGCAAGTTCATTTAATCCTTGCGCATCTGTTTGAAGTAAAACAGCCATCTGGTCTATAAATGCACCAGTTCCCCCTGCACATGTACCATTCATTCTTTGTTCTATGCTTTCTCCAAAGAATGTAATCTTAGCATCCTCTCCACCAAGTTCAATAGCAACATCTGTTTTCGGTATTATTTCTTCCACAGTTTTTGAACAAGCGATTACCTCTTGTACAAATTTAACTTCCAACCATTTTGAAAGCGATAATCCTCCAGAGCCAGTTACACATACTGTAACTTCTTCTCCTTTAAATTTAGTAGAAACTTCGGTCAATAGGTCTATAATAGTCTTTCTTATATCAGAAAAATGTCTTTTATAAGAACTAAAAACCATATTATTTTCACTATTTAATACTACAATTTTTACTGTAGTTGACCCTACATCAAGCCCCATTCTATAATTTTTGTTCATAATAATTACAGCCTAAGCTGCTTTCACCTCCATCATTATATATCAATAAATCACATAATAATCTACTTTACAATTATAACACTTTTGGGATATAAATTTATTAAAAAAAACTCGAATATTTAAGTAAACAATTACATATCATTGAAAATTTCAAATCACTTTTTTTACATAAATCAATGCAGGTCCAAAACTCGTTAAACTATCACGATTTTGGACCTGCATTGATTAAGTTTCCATATGGTATATTTTTATAAGGATTTTTTAAGAATCTCAACAATATCTTTTTTATCTAATACAACAAAATTTCCTACTTGTCTATAATCCACTGCGTTTTGAGCTATTTTTTCAAACTGCGAATCATCTATCCCTAATTCTCCTAAACTTTTCTCTACTCCTAAAGACACAAAGAAATCTTTCGTTTTAGCAATAGCTTCATTTACTGCTTTATATTTATCCTTATCTGATATTCCCCATACATTAACAGCATAATCATAAAATTTATCAATAGTGTTATAACCTAATACATATTCCATCCAATTTGGTATTAATACGGCTAATCCCACACCATGAGTAATATCATACTCTCCACTTATTTCATGTTCTATGCTATGGACAGCCCAATCTGTAATTTTCCCATAAGATAATAATTCATTTAACGCTAATGTAGAAGACCACATCAAATTGGATCTTGCTTCATAATTATCCTGTTCTTTCAAAGCTATTGGCCCATAATGTATGCAAGTTTTTATTATTGATTCAGCCATTCTATCTTGAAGAAAAGTACCCTTAGTAGGGCTAAAATACTGTTCAAAAGCATGACTAATTATATCAATTGTACCAGCTGCCGTTTGATATTTAGAAACACTATAAGTCAAAGTAGGATCTAAAACAGCAAATTTAGGTTTAAGAAAAAGACTTTTTACCGGAAGCTTTCTTTTTTCATCTTCTTTACTAAGTACAGCATTTCCATTCATTTCAGTTCCTGTAGCCGCCAGTGTAAGAACCACTCCTACAGGTAATGCTTTTTCAATTCTAGTCTTTCCTATACAAAAATCCCAAGGACTCTCTTCATAAAAAGTACCGGCTGCAATCATCTTAGAACTATCTACTACAGAACCACCACCGACTGCTAATATAAAGTCTAGATTTTTTTCTCTTACAATCCTTATACCTTCTTCTACTTTTGAAACTAAAGGATTAGCTTTAACTCCACTTAATTCTTCAAAATATATATTATTATCTTCAAAAAGCTTTACTATTTTTGAATATAATCCTATTCGCTTTATACTTCCTCCGCCATAAACCAACAAGACTTTAGAACCATATTTTTTTATGTTTTCTGGCAATACCTCAACCTGTCCTTCACCAAAAAAAGCTTCTGTAGGAATAGAATATTTGAAATTTAACAAAACGCCATCTCCTTATACTATTTCTTTCATAATAACGCCATATTCATCATTCTCTTTAACTTTTTTATTAAACTTACTAAGTGCTATATATGAAATACCGAAGAAGACTATTCCAATTATAAAAGTATACAATTCGTAATTAGCATTTCCTAAAGCTTTGAAAACAGAGTATCCAATCACACTCCCAATCACTAACATTAATAATGGTAGTCCATAAGCAAAAAACATCATTTTATTAAACGTACTATTTTTCATTTCCACTTTTACGTTGTCTCCAACTTTAGCATCTAATCTATTTTTCACTTCAACTGTAACAAAATTGGCATTACACTCCATTGTACAAGAATGACAGTTTTCTCCACATCCTGATTTTCTCATGAATTGTACACTAGCCTCTTTCTCCGTAATCTTTGTAACTACTCCAGTTTCTAACATTGTAATCTCCTTTCTATTTCTTTTTTTTAGCCTTCTCTTTTTTATCCTTTTCTTTTTCATAGATTTTAGCAAATTTTTCATAAGAACCGGCTATAATTTTATCTTTAGGTATATATAATATCATATTATTATTCTGAACCAAAATAATTTTTGAAAACACTGGGCTCTCGTCAATCAGAATTATTTTCTGATTCTCTGTTGTTACTCTAAAATCATTCCCTTTAACTATAGTTTTATCCTTTCCTGATTTATAGAATGTAATTTCTGATTTTTCCAATTTCCTTATCTTAAGAATATACATTAAATAAGGATATACAAAATAAGCAATTCCAAACGAAAGAAACAAGATTCCCCATATCATAGACCATCCTGTGAAATTTTTCAGGAAAATAGCTCCTACTATCAAGAAAACAGCACCATAAAACAAATATCTTTTTATAGAATAATATTCCGCTTTTACAAACTTCAAAATATCCATCTTATCCACACTATATTTTAATAGCAGAGTTTCTTCATCAACAACTTCTTTTTCTTTATGAAAATTATCTATCTTATTTTGTAATGTCTTAATAAAACTATCTATATTACCTTTCTCTATATTTTCTTTAGGAACCACTTCTTCAGAAGTAAATTCCTTATCTCCAGCAAAAGGTTTTATTCTAACAAAATAATCGTCTTCTTCTATATTTGCTATTGAATATAGTGGTATGTCTTTTTTTACATTATTACCATAATTAAACATCAATCTATTATCAAATAAAGAAACAATAACTTTACTATCGTTAATCTTCTTAAAATTCTTTAATACCATTATATATGGAGCAATTATGTATATTACCCCTATTGCCGCTAAAACAACCCCTAAAGTTTGATTTAATCTAAGCGCTAAAATACCTAATATTACAAATATAGGACCAGTAATTTTATTAGCTAATTTACTATAATACCTCTTTAGTACTGTTTTTATCCATTGTCTTCTTTCAATATTGTATACTAGTTCCATTTTAAAGAAATTATCTTTTTTTGCCATATTTTATCATCCTTTCTTTTACTTTTGCTAATTTGTCCTTCGCAATTAATGATATTGTTTACACCCACAACGTCAATTTACTCTGCACATATATTATACATTAAAAAAAAAGATTTTAAAAATAAAAAACATAAAATGCAAAATATAATGAATAATCTACATTTCATTTTTTATTTTGGCTATATTTTAAAGAATTGTTGATTTATAAGATATTGTTTCAATCAATAGTTTTCATTTGTGAAATATTAGCAATGTTCAATTAGCAATTATTATTTGAACTAAACTAATTTACTTAGCAAAAGTTTTAATATCAACAATATTCTAAAACAGAGCGTTTATTTTTGAAACCAAAACATCATTATCCACGACTTGTTTAAATATTAAATTAATATATATTGCCATTATTAAAAAAATATTGACTTTTTATGTTAGTATTGCTAAAATATAAATGAGTTAAGTCGAATTTTGTTTAGGAGGCCAGTTGACATGAAATCTACAGGAATAGTTAGAAAAGTAGACGAACTTGGAAGAATCGTTATACCTATTGAGTTAAGAAGGACACTTGATATTAATATCAAAGATCCATTAGCTATATATGTTGATGGAGATCAAATTATTTTAATGAAGTACAACCCTTCATGCATCTTCTGTGGTGATGCTAAAGATATTACTCATTTTAAAGGTAAAAATGTTTGTACAAATTGTCTTGAAAAAATTAAAGAAGACCTATAAAAGCACCTCTTACGAGGTGCTTTCTTCAACAATGTCTGCACTTACCAAATCTTCTATTCTTTTAGCCAACTCACCACTAAGCTTTTCTACATCAGAAATATTTTTAGCTTCTGCATAAAGCCTACAATAAGGCTCATCTGCATCCGGTAAAATCAATGCCCATGCATCATCAAAATTGAGTTTAACCCCTTCTATCAATTCAATAGATTTTGATGGATTTTCTTCTATTATATTTCTCATTACTTTACCTTTTAAATTCCAAGGGCAACATATGTCCATCTTTTTATTAAAATATTTAGGAAATTTACTAATTATTTCTGATACAGTTGTGTTTACATTTGCCATAAAATTTAGAAGTAACGCTAAAATATGAATAGCATCTAATGAAAGTAAATAAGAATTTATTACTTCATTTTCTGCAAGCATTGGTTCATTTTTTAAATAAACATCTGAAATATCCTTTGATGATATTTTTGACCTAACAAATTTAGTGTCACACATTTTTGCAACTGTCTCCGATATTCCTGATGCAGTTACTGGAACTACTAATGTTTTTAACCTAGATGATTTCAACATAATAAAATATTTAAGTGCATCATACATATCATCTTTTATTATTTTACCCTGTTGATCAACAATAACAGCGTCTTCTCCTTCATCTCTAATAAATATTCCTAAATCCGCTCCACATTCCACAACTGCTTTACTTAATCCGTATAAATCCTTGTAATTATTATATAACTTAACATTTATATTTATCTCACTAAGAATTTTATGAACTGTCAAACTTAACAAAGGATTTCTTGCACTTAAAACAATTCGGTATTTATGTTTTCTTATTTTATCTATAGATAATTTATTAATCAATGACCTTATATAAAACTCTTGCATATCTGAAAAGTGAATAATTTGTTTGAATTCATCACTTTTAACTCTTCTAAAATCTTCTCTTGTAAAATTATTCTCTATTTTTCTTTGCATAACTTTATTAATATCTATGCCATTGTTATCCATAAAAACTATGGTAACATTTTGTTTTTCTTCTTTATTAGAATATACGTGTATCGACCCAGCAACTCCAAAGAAAACTGAAGCAAATCTAGCCATTGATGTGGTAACTCTCTTCAAATCATAGACTTCTGCTCCAATTGATAATAAACCAGTAGCTAATGAGTATTTAAGCATTTGAGCAGCGCCATCATCAGAACAGCTTATAGCAACACGTGCTCCATACTTTAATGTGGCTCCATATGATGACCCCAACTTACACACAAATTCTGGAGTAATATCAACATTTATTTCACCATTTACTTTATTGTTACTAAACAAAGATTTTGAAAACTTTCCACCCCAAATTACATTCGTCTTTACTATAGCACTATCTTCAATTACTTTATTCGGCCAAATTTTCACACCCGGTTTAACAATAGAACGTGCCCCTATAATTGTTTCATCACCTATTGAAGCCTGTTCAAAAACAGAAGCTCTAGACTCTAATTGTACATTTTTCCCAATAACTGCTCCTCTTATTTCCGCATTATCTCCAATATAGCAAAAGTCCATAATTATGCTTCTCTTTATAGTACTTTCATTTGATATTATATTATTTCTACCAATAATAGAATATGGACCTATTTCTGCTCCCTCATATATCTTAGTATTATCTCCAATAAAAATTGGAGATGCTAACTTTACTTTCTCACTAATCTCGCAATTTTCACCTATCCATATTCCTTCTTTGATCTTAACCTCATTAATATCTACTTCAATTATTCCTTTTAAAACATCAATTTGACACTTAGAATATTGCTCTATATTTCCAATATCACACCAATATTTTTTAGTTTTATATCCAAAAATAGGTACCCTATTTTTTAATAATATTGGAAATAAATCATTACTAAAATCAAATTTTTGCTCTTTTTCATAATAATTAAATATCCCTGGTTCTAAAATATATATTCCGGTGTTCACATTATCACTAAAAACTTCACTCCAACTAGGTTTCTCTAAGAACTCATTAATTCTACCATCCTTCTCTGTAACTACCACACCATATTCTAAAGGTACAGCTACCTCTTTTAATACAATTGTAGCGGTAGATTTTTTTTTATTATGATATTTTAATGCAGCTGTTAAATCCACATCAGTTAATGAATCACCACTAATTACAATAAATGTATCATCTAAAAAAACTTCTGCATTCTTTACACTTCCCGCTGTTCCTAATGGTTTCTCTTCTACAAAATATGAAATGTTTACGCCAAAATCCTTACCATCACCAAAATAGTTCATTACTTCATCTGGTAAATATTGAAGTGTAACCCCAATTTCTTTAATATTATGCTTCTTCAATAAGTTTATAGTATACTCCATTACTGGTTTACCTAATACAGGCATCATTGGTTTTGGTATATTACAAGTAAGTGGTCTTAATCTATTGCCTTTTCCCCCTGCCATAATAATAGCTTTCAACAAATCACCTCTCTAGATTTCTTATTTTTCATTTTTTATTTTTAACATTCCATTCACTCCCATCTGCTTCTTCTAACACTTGTTTATACATATTTAATGTTATATCAGCAACTTTATCCCATGTATATTTGTCATTTACTAATTCTTTTGCATTAATAATTAATCTTTCCGATAAATTTTTATCTTTTAACAATTGTATAGCATTATCTTCTAAACTGTATTGATTTTCTGGTATAAATGTTAAACCAGAATTTTTATGCTCAATAATTTCTGAAAAACCACCTACATCGGATACTAAAACAGGACATCCTGCTGCCATAGCTTCAAGAGCTACAATTCCAAAAGGTTCATACCTTGAAGGAAATACTGCCAAATCCGCCACTTTATAAATTTTATTTTTAACAACCTCATCCATATATCCAGTAAAAATAATTCTATGTTCTAGACCTAACGCTCTAACTTTCTCTCTTAACTCATTAGTTAAAGGACCAACTCCCGCTATAACAAATTTAACATCATTATATCCTTCAATTATTCTTGGTGAAGCATTTATTAAAATATCTATTCCTTTTTCATAAACATGCCTACCTATATAAAATATTAATTTTTCATTATCTTGTGCATAATTTCTTCTAAAAGCAGTTTTATCAAAACTAATATCAAAACTTTCAGCTTTCACTCCATTAGGTATAACCCATATCTTTTCCCACAAGGTTGAAAACAATTGATTTACTTGAGTTCTCATATAATTGCTACACACGATAACTTTCCAGGATTCATTTGTTACCATTTCTTCAACAGAAGAAATATATCTTTGCATCTCTGTACTTATTCCATTATTTCTACCATATTCAGTAGCATGAATAGTACTAACCATAGGTATACCATATGAATGTTTTAACGTTTTCCCAGCAAAGGCTGCTAACCAATCATGCACATGTATAACATCCATTAGCCCAAACCTTTCAATCAAATATATTGCCTTTTCTATCATTGCAAAATTCAAATGTTGTACCCAATGAACAAAATCATTTGTTACTATCTTATAAGGTACTACTCTATGAACATAAACTCCATTATCATATTCATCAAAAGGAGCAGAACCTTCCTCACAAGTTATTACATGAACTTCGTTACCTTTATATGCTAATTGATGCGCTAAATAATAAACATGATTTGATAATCCCCCTACATTTTTAGGTGGATATTCCCACGATAGCATTAAAATCTTCATTATTATATTCCTCCATAAACTCTATTAAACTTTTGTATACTTTTAATTATAAATTATTTTCTTTATTATGGAAATAACTTTCTATAGTTAAAAACAGTCATATTATTACAATACAATTCTTTTTTTTTTATAAAAAAGACTATGTTAAAAAAAATATTAATGCACAATGCACAATTTACAATGCACAATTGAAGATGATTTTCTTCCTTTTAGTCAGAAAATCTTTAATTAAATAAAAGATTCCCAGAAGAATGAGGAGAATCATCCTTCATTTCAGTCTAGCAGAAGCTAAAAATTAAACGCAAGTATTTAACCAATAGTTGAAATAACAACATTATTTCAAAACAAAGCCAAAATAAAAAAGACCGTTCAAAACAGAAATTACTTTCCATTCTAATACAGTCTTTTTTGTAGTTATTTTTATTAATTAAAGATTCTCCGAAGAATGAGGAGAATCATCCTTAATTGTGCATTATCTTTACTTACTATTTCTTAAATTCACCTTTTAATAAATCACCTATGGCAGCAATTGATCCAAGCGAAGATAATGATTCATTTGGAAGTATAAGCTTATTAGCTGGGCCGTTAGCCATTTCTTTAAGAGCTTCTACTTGTTTTAAAGCAATTACTGTTTCATTTGTACCTGATTCAATAATAGCTTGGTTTACATTTCTAATTGCTTGTGCATCTGCTAAGGCAACTATTTCAATAGCTTTAGCCTTACCTTCGGCTTCAAGTAATTGAGCTTCTTTTAAACCTTCTGCTTCTAGAATTCTAGCTCGTTTTTCACCTTCTGCTTTTTCAATTTCACTTTGTCTTGAACCTTCGGCCTCTAATATAAATGCACGTTTATTTCTTTCTGCTTTCATTTGTTTTTCCATTGCTTGTTGAATTTCAACTGGCGGATTAATATTTTTAATTTCAACAGATAATATTTTAATTCCATAAGCATCAGTTATTTCATCAATTATTTCTAGTAATTTTGCATTAATTCTATCTCTACCTGATAATACTTCATCAAGAGTCATTTCACCAACGATATTTCTCATATTAGTTATTGTTGAATAAACAATACCTGATTTAAAATCTTCAATATTGTAAACAGCATCTCTTGGAACTATTACCTTATAGAAAATTACATTATCAATAGAAATCTTAACGTTGTCTAAAGTAATAACACTTTGAGGTTGAATATCTAATATTTGTTGCTTTGTAGAAATTTTCTTTCTTACAAAATCAAAGAATGGAAGGGTTAAATGCCATCCTGGTTCTAAAGTTCTATGATATTGACCAAACCTCTCAACAATAAAAACTTGACCTGTATGAACTATCTTAATAGAAGAAACAAATGAAACTAAAATAAGTATTATCAAAATACCAACAAAAATTGGGCCACCCATAATATATATCCTCCTTAAATTTTATTATTATAAATATTAGTCTTCAATATACTTTTGAACTAATAATTTATTTCCTTCAATACCTACAACCTTAACTCTTTCACCTTTTTCAATAACTTCGCCTACATTTTTAACTGTCCAATAAATACCTTCAAATTTGATAGATTCTTTATTAATTATTTTTTCTTCTGCTTTAAATATTGTCCCTATATAAGATTGTTCCATAGTTGGAGTAAAAGGAACTGTATCTTTAATAGTTTTTTTAACAATTGGATAACCTATTAACATACATATTAAACTAACTGCAATAAAGACTATTATTTGAACTGTAAAACTAATCTGTGCTAATACTAATACAATTGCAACAATTCCTCCAATTGTAAACCAAACAAAGAAAAATGAACTTGTAATAGCATCAAAAACAAGAGCAGTTGCTGCAATTGCTATCCAAAGGATAAGCTGTACCCATGACATATTATTACCTCCTTTTATAAAAATATCATACTTTTATTATATAACATATATTTTGTTTGTTAAATAAGAACATCACTTTACTATATACTATTTTCTAATTAAAATATTTGTTTCCCAAATCATTTATTTTGTTTTTCTAATCATATTATAACATAATTTCAATTACTTATAAAGTTTTATTTTATCTTGTAAAGAGTTATATCAAACCATTTAAGCTTGTTTAGCTTAACTTTTATGGTTCTTGTACACTTTTCCTTTGATTTTCTATAAAACACATATAGTGTTTTATATTGACATATTTTTTTCCAGAGTGTACTTTATTATTAGGCTATATTTTAAAGAATTGTTGATTTATAAAGTATTGTTTTATCAAAAAATTTTCTTCTCGATAGTGTGCAGTGTGAAGAGTGGATTGTGAAATGATGGATTATTTCCTCATTCTTCGGAAATCTTTTATTTAAATAGTCGCTTTTGCTAGCAAAAGCATCCTTAATTTCACACCTCACATTACACACTTCACATAATTATTAAAATAAAAACTTTATTCTATAAATAATAATATTAATATCAACAATATTTAAAAACACAACTTATTTCAAAAAGAAAGAGGTAAATAAATGAATTTTATTAGAGTGGCAACTGGTTGCCCAAAAACAAAAGTTGCTGATATAGATTACAACTTAAAAAATATTAAAGAATGTGTTCATTCCGCTATAGAACAAAAATCAAAGTTATTAGTTTTACCCGAACTTGCTATCACTTCATACACATGCGCAGACTTATTCAATCAACAACAGTTATTGGATAAATGCATAGAAGCTATAAGAGAGTTATGTAGATTTTCAGAGAATAAGGATATTTTAATTTCTGTTGGATCTCCATTCCTCAATCAATCTATACTCTATAATTGTGCCTTTGTAATTTTTAACGGTAAAGTTCTTGGGATAATACCCAAAAGTTATATACCTAACAACTCAGAATTTTATGAAAAACGTTGGTTCTCTAGAGGTAGTAATATACAATCACGATATATAAATTTATTTTTTCAAGAAAATATCCCCTTCGGTACTAATCTAATATTTAAGAATGGTAATTTTAAATTTGGCTTTGAAATTTGTGAAGACTTATGGTCCGTAATTCCACCAAGTTCAAGATTAGCTCTTATGGGAGCAAATATAATCGGTAACTTATCTTCCTCAAATGAATTAGTTAGTAAAGCAACTTATAGGAAAAATTTAGTTCAATCTCAAAGTGCTCGATGTATAGCTGCATATTTATATTCCTCAACAGGCGTTTTTGAATCCACTACAGATTTAGTTTTTAGTGGTCATATGATGATATCTGAAAATGGAACTATACTTAATGAAAACGAAAGATTTTCTAGAGAAAATGAAATTATGACCTCAATTATTGATGTGGACAAATTAAATAATGAAAGAATTACTAATATTACTTTTAGAGATAGTATTGTAGATGATAATTTTGAACCAGTAATTATTCCTTTTACTTTTGCTAATGTTAGAGTTGATAATTATGATAGATTTATAGATATGCATCCTTTTGTTCCATCAAATGAACTAGAGCGAGCACTAAGATGCAAAGAAATTTTTAGTATACAAACAGCCGCTCTTGCAAAACGACTTACTCACATAGGCTGCAAAAAAACTGTAATCGGTATTTCAGGTGGACTTGATTCAACTTTAGCCTTGCTTGTAATGATAAAAACCTACGATTTACTCTCTATTCCAAGAGATAATATTATAACGGTTACTATGCCTGGTTTTGGAACTACGGATAGAACCTACCAAAATGCAGTTAATTTGTGCAAAAAACTTGGAACTGATTTTAGAGAAATAAACATAGTTGATGCTTGTCTACAACACTTTAAAGACATCGGTCATCCAATTGAAACTCATGATGTAACTTATGAAAATGTTCAAGCAAGAGAAAGAACTCAAATTCTTATGGACCTTGCAAATAAAGAAAGAGGTATACTTGTTGGTACTGGCGATTTATCAGAAATTGCTTTAGGTTGGGCTACATATAATGGAGATCATATGTCTATGTATTCTGTAAACTGCTCTGTTCCAAAAACTCTAGTACGTTATTTAGTAAAATATGTTGCCGACAAAGAAGTTTCAAAAGATATATCTGAAATACTAATTGATATTTTGGATACTCCTGTAAGTCCTGAATTGTTACCAAAAGATTCTAGTGGAGAAATAACTCAAAAAACAGAGGATATCGTGGGACCATATGAACTTCATGACTTCTTTTTATATTATTTCATAAGACACAGTGCTAGACCTGAAAAAATTGTTTATCTAGCAAATCACGCTTTTAAAGATAAATACAGTAAAGAAACTATCCAAAAATGGTTTGATATTTTTATTAAAAGATTCTTTTCACAACAATTTAAAAGATCAGCTATTCCAGATGGTCCAAAAGTAGGGACAATAAGTCTATCACCTAGAGGTGATTGGAGAATGCCTTCAGATGCTAGCTATAATATTTGGATGAAATAATTAAACTAATAATAATACTCATATTGCATAAACTTTATAAGAGGTGAGTTTCATGTGGTATAGTAAAAATAAAAATGACGTAATAACCCAACTAAATACTGATCCTATTGAAGGTTTATCTTCTTCTGAGGCCGAATCCAGATTAGAAAAGTATGGGTATAACAAATTTACTAAAAAAAAGAAAAAATCAATCATTTTACTTTTTTTTGAACAAATCAATGATGCAATGATTTATATACTAATTGTAGCAGCTATTGTATCTGCATTCGTTGGTGAAACTAGTGATGCAATTATCATTGGTTTTGTTATCATTCTAAATGCAGTAATAGGTTTAGTTCAAGAATCAAAAGCAGAAAAAGCCCTAGAAGAGCTACAGAAATTATCTACCCCAAAAGCTCTTGTTAAAAGAAATGGTGAATTAGTTGAAATAGCTTCTGAGCACGTTGTCCCTGGGGATATTTTAATTATTGATGCTGGAAGATATATTCCCTGCGACTTAAGATTAATAGAATCAGCAAATTTAAAGATTGAAGAATCGGCTTTGACAGGTGAATCCGTTCCTTCTGATAAAGATTCAAGCTTAATTTTCAAAGAAGAAAAAGTTCCACTAGGAGATCAAAAAAATATGGCTTTCATGTCTACTCTAGCTACTTATGGTAGAGGTGTAGGTATAGCAGTTTCTACTGGTATGGACACTGAAATTGGAAAAATAGCTTCAATGCTAAAAGAAAATAAAAAAGAATTAACTCCACTACAAAAGAAATTGGATCACTTAGGTAAAATCCTTGGCTTTGGAGCCCTTGCTGTATGTGCCCTTATTTTCTCCATAGGCAGATTTCTCCAGGGAAGAGATTTACTAGATATGTTTTTAACCTCTGTAAGTTTAGCAGTAGCAGCAATTCCTGAGGGTCTCCCTGCAATAGTAACAATTGTTCTTGCCATTGGAGTCCAAAAAATGATAAAGGAAAATGCTATCGTAAGAAAATTGCCAGCTGTTGAAACTCTTGGTTCTGTCAATGTTATTTGTTCAGATAAAACAGGTACTTTAACCCAAAATAAAATGACAGTTACAAAATTTTTCTCTGACAATGTTCTAGATGAAGCTAATAAGTTAAATACTTCAAATAGTACTCATAAATTATTGTTGGAAAATCTTATTTTATGTAATGATGCCACTTATACTAAAGGTTCTAAAACTGGTGACCCTACAGAAATCGCATTATTACAAATAGGATATAATTACAATTTCCTTAAAGATAGACTAAATGAAAATCATTCTAGAATAAATGAAATACCCTTTGATTCTGACAGAAAATTAATGACCACATTAAACAAATACAACAATGAGTACTATGTTATGACGAAAGGTGCTATAGATAGTATTCTAAAGGTTTCAAAATGGGCTTTAATAGATGGAAAAGAAGTAGAACTTACAAAAGAAATCAAAGACGAAATAATGAAAAAATCTAATGAAATGTCTGATGAAGCCTTAAGAGTAATTTCATCAGCATATAAGAAAATTTCAAATCCTAATATAACTATAGATAACTTAGAGTCGGACTTAGTTTATATTGGTATGGTAGGTATGATTGACCCTCCTAGGATGGAAGTAAAAGATTCAATTTCCCTTTGTAGGCAATCAGGTATTAGAACAATTATGATCACAGGAGACCATAAGAATACAGCACTCGCAATAGCAAAAGAACTTGGCATTGCAGAAAATGAAGACCAAGCGATATTTGGTTACGAATTAGACACTATGAACGATGATGAATTAAGCTCCAAAATAGATGATCTTAGAGTATTTGCTAGAGTGTCTCCTGAACATAAAGTAAGAATTGTAAAAGCCCTTAAATCAAAAGGAAATATCGTTTCAATGACAGGTGATGGTGTTAATGATGCCCCTTCCTTAAAAGCTGCTGATATCGGAGTAGCTATGGGAATAACTGGTACTGACGTTTCTAAAGGCGCCGCAGATTTAATACTAACAGACGATAATTTTTCAACCATTGTAAGAGCAGTTGAAGAAGGTAGAAATATTTATAACAATATTAAAAAAACAATAATTTTTTTATTGTCTTGTAATATAGGTGAAATATTAGCTATTTTCTTATCAATAATTTTCTATTGGGCAACACCACTTAGTCCAATACATCTTCTATGGATAAACCTTATTACGGACACTCTTCCAGCTCTAGCTTTAGGTGTAGATCCAAGTGATGAAGATGTTATGAAGGAAAAACCAAGAGGTATTAATGAAAGCATATTCGCTGGAGAAATAG
>DAOUPR010000002.1 GCA_030626065.1 Clostridium sp.
AAATATAAATTATTTTTAAAATCAAAGTTAGGGAGCGTTTTATAATATGGAGAAGATATTTGATATAGTGACTTTTGGAGAAAGTATGGTTTTGTTTAATCCGGATAGTGCAGGTCCTTTAAAATATGTAGATGGATTTACTAAATCTATAGGTGGTGCAGAATCTAATGTAGCTATAGCTCTATCTAAGCTATGACATAAAGTTGGCTGGTTCTCTAAACTTGGGGATGATGCCTTTGGTAGATATATTCTTTCAGTTATTAGAGGTGAAGGTGTAGATGTATCAAGAGTAGTATTTGATGAAGAACACAGTACTGGAATTTTATTTAAAGAAAGATTTGAACACGCAAATCCTAATGTGTATTATTATAGAAAAAATACTGCAGCAAGTAATCTTCAATGGAAAGATATTGATGAAGAGTATATTAAAGCATCAAAAATTCTTCATATTACAGGAATTACTCCTGCTATATCAGAAAGTTGTAGAGAGTCTGTTTTTAAGGCAATTAAAGTAGCTAAAGAAAATAATGTTTTAGTATCTTTTGATCCAAATATTAGATTGAAATTGTGGAATGAGGAAATAGCTAGAGATGTTATTTTAGAAATAGCAAGTAATGCAGATATAATGTTGCCAGGTGTTGATGAAGGAGAATTACTTTTTGGAACAAAGGACTCTGAAAAAATAGCAGAAGAATTTATTGGGTTAGGTTGTAAGATTGTAGCCGTGAAACTTGGTAAAAAAGGATGTTATGTAACTGATTCTAATGAGAAAGTATATGTTGATGGCTATCCAGTTGAAAGAGTTGAAGATACTGTAGGAGCTGGAGATGGTTTTGCAGCAGGATTCTTGTCAGGTTACCTAAGAAATTTATCATTAAGAGATTGTGCTAAACAAGGAAATGGAGTAGGTGCAATGGCTGTTCTTGTAAAAGGCGATATGGAGGGGTATCCGGATATGGACCAACTTAATGACTTTATTGGAGTAACTAAGTCAATAGAAAGATAAATTATAAATTAGATAAATTAACTTAAATATAGAACTAAATAAATTTCACCTGTACTCTTGTTTTAGTTTTTGTAAATACATAAAGCCAAAGATAAATGATGTATTTTAATATAACTATATTTAAGTGATTAATAGGAAGGTAGTTTTGCTACCTTCCATTTAGTATATAATTATAAGTGACAATGCACAATTCAGAATTCACAATGCACAATGCACAATTTAGGAGATTTTTTAGCGGAGCTAAAAAATTTTTAATTGTTAAAATATTAAAGCATTGAAGATTAAACATAAATAAGTTAAACATAAAGAGTTAAAAAAATTAAATAAGTAAATGATTAAAAAATATAATTAGGATTTTTCTAGAAAATAAATAAAGTGATCTTAATTATATATTGAAAAAAATAATGAGGTGATTGTAATGATAGGTATGGAACATGTTGGGATTTGCGCAAATGATACTACTGCATTAAAGGATTGGTATGTAAAGCTTTTCGGATTTGAAGTTGTTTATAATAATAAAAAAGAAAAGCCTACTTATTTTCTATGGTTAGATGATGGAAATATGATTGAGATTTATGCAGCAGATGAAAATGAAGAAGTTTATGGAAATAATAAAAAAGGAATAAGACATTTGGCTTTTAGTACAGATGATATTGAAAAAGAGTATAAGAATTTAATGGACAACAAAGTCGAAATAGTGAAAGATTTTGCTGAAAGCTCAAAGGGGGTAAAAACAGTTTTCTTTAGAGATTTAGAAGGAAATATTATTCATTTTATTAGTAGACCAGAAGAACAGAAATTAAAACCAAAAGCTTAATTAATTAGATATCTAATTAATCATTTGGTTGACAAAATAATATGTTTTATGATAAATTTATAATATAACAATTGTATATAGAATACAGGGGAGTTGGATATTGGCCAATTGAGAGTAAGAACCTATTCTTAGACCCTCGACCTGATCTGGATAATGCCAGCGTAGGTAGTTGTAGCAATATAGAGTTAAATGATTAACCTTGCTAAACAATGCGGTGAAAATGTTTAACTTTCCTTTATAGTCCAAACTATAAAGTAGAAATGTAATTTATTTACATATTTATTATTATGTAAAGTTGTGCTCAAAACATAAATCGCTGAGGTTTGTGTTTTTTTATTGTCTAAAAAAGTATATTTTAATGGAAATTAAATATTCATTAGATATTGATAGATGGATTTATTATTTTCAAGCATAGAAAAAAAGTATCTCCACTTATGTGGAGATAAAAATATTGAAAGATAAGGGAAGGAACATTTGTACAAGTTTCTAGAAATATGAATGCAAAATAAGCAATGTGATATACTAATAACTTTCTTATATGTATAATTTTATCATAATAAAATTGAATTCTAAACATTGAAATAGCCTATTAAAAATGAGTATGGCTTACTAATAAAGAAGTAATTGAACTAGAAGAGAAAAAACAGTAGAATACTGAATGTTATGAATATTTTTACAATTTATAAATTATTTGAATTGTTAAAAAGATGGGTGAATAATTAATGCAAACACTTGTTCAGTTAGATGGATATTAATGAAAAAACAAATAAAATCATCCATAGAATTTATTGTTAGTAGATAATTTTAATTTTACTTTATCAAAAATATTGTAAATAGCGAATATTTCTATTACAAGTATGAATAAAATATTATAAAGGTAATGTTTTACATGATTTTAATATTAATAAACTGTAATATAAATGAAACTCTGATATTATATAAAGTATAGAATAGAATGGAGGGGACTATGGGGAAGAAAGTAAGGTTGGCAAGTTACTCATTTCATCGATTAGCAAAGGTTACTTTAGGAAAATATCTTAAAAAAAGGTACCAAATATCTATTAATAATGAAGATGTTAAGGGGTTGAAACCTCCATATTTAATTTTACCTAATCATGTGAATAACTGGGATCCTTTTATGGTAAGTGTTTTTATGGACAACCCAATTCATTGGGTTGCATCAGATGAACAATTTAGAAATCCAATTAAAGCTTGCTTACTGCGAAATTTAGCAGGTGCTATACCAAAAACGAAAAATAAATCAGATATGGATACTGTTAGAACCATACTTAAGATCAAGAAAATGAATGGTGTAATAGGTGTATTCCCGGAAGGGGCGAGATGTTGGCAAGGAGCAACACGGCCACTTGTGTATTCAACAGCTAAATTGGCTAAGTCTTTAAAGGTACCGGTTGTTACTGTGCTTATAAAAGGTGGTTATATGAGTAAGCCTAGATGGGCATCTAGTACAAGAATAGGGAAGATGGAAATTGATTATAAAATAGCATTAACACCTGAAGAAACAAAGAAGTTGTCTATAGAAGAAATCTATAATGAATTGACTGAAAAATTAGAATATGACGAATATCAAGAAAAGAATATTAGCAAAATACCATTCAAAGGTAAAAGACTTGCTGAATACTTGGAAAAATATCTTTTTATATGTCCAGAATGTAAGAAAATAGCTTGCTTAGAATCTAAAAATGATGTGTTTTATTGTAAAGAATGTGGCTATAGCGTTAAATATAATGAATATGGATTTTTTGAGAAAAAAAATGGAGAATTGTATTTTCAATATCCTGGTAAGTGGGACCAGTGGCAACTTTCTTATTTTAAGGATGTATTTGAAAAAATAAAAGAGAAAAATAAAAAAGATAATATAATTGAAGATAAGGATGTAAGGTTATTTGTTGGAGAGAGAATGAAACCTTTAATTAAAAAGGAGCATGGGAATTTTATTATAAATAAAGATGGCGTGGAATTTATAGGAAATTCAGGGGATGTTATTAGTTTTAAGGTGAATAGAATATTAGGTATTAATGTAGTTTTAAATAGAGAATTTGAATTTTACTACGAGGAGGTTCTCTATAGATTTAAGTTTAATAGTCCAAGAGTGTCACCTTATAAATGGGTGGAATGTATTAAGGCAATGCACAATGCACAATGAACAATGAACAATGAACAATGAACAATGAACAATGCACAATGCACAATGTACAATGCACAATCAAAAGATAAAAGATAAGAGATAAAAGATAAAAGATAAAGCATAAAGCATAATGAACAGAATAAACAGTATAGAAGATGATTAGCAGAGTGCAATTAATGATGATTTTTTTCCTTTGGGTAAGAAAATCTTTAACTAAATAGTCGATTTTGCGTAACAAAATCATCCGGAATTGCAAATTGCTAATTGAAAATTAGAAATAGTACATTATTATTAGAAAGGGGAATTAATATGTCGAGTACTTGGGGTTCAATGCTTGATTTTGTTTTTCTGACAGTTTGTTTAGCTTTTGCAGCACTTTTCAAAGATAATCTTAAAATCTTCAAGAAATTAGTTATTCCGACATCTATAATAGCTGGATTTATAGGTTTATTTTTAGGACCAGAGTTCCTTAAGATAATACCATTTAATGTAGATGTACTAGGTAATTTGGTATATCACCTTATGGCAATTGGATTTATTGCTTTAGCATTAAAAGAAAGAAAGGGAGGAAATAATCTCTATAGTGGCAAAACGGGTTTTTATATTGTATCAATGTATTTAGTTCAAGGAATAGCGGGCTTTATAGTGACATTAGTTCTTGCAGCTACGATTATAAAAAAATTATTTCCTGCTTTTGGATTACTTTTACCTTTAGGATATGGGCAAGGACCTGGGCAAGCATATTCTATCGGTACACAATGGGAAGCATTAGGGTTTGAATCAGGGTCACAGATTGGCTTGTCTGTAGCTACAATAGGATTCTTATGGGCATGTTTAGGCGGAATTATATTACTTAATTTTTTAATGAAGAAAAAAAGTATGAGACATGAGAAGTTAGAAACGGATGAATCAAAACCTAGAATTATTGAAGATTCTGAACCGGGTGAAATTCCTCTAAGTAGTGGACTTGATAAAATAACTGTTCAATTGTTTTTGATAGGAATAGTTTATTTGGTTACTTTCTTGACTATCAAGGGGTTAGAAATTGTACTTGCGCCAATGGGACAATTTGGACAAACCTTATCTCAATTGTTTTGGGGTTTTCACTTTTTAATAGGAACAGTATATGCCATTTTATTAAGGGTTATATATGATAAAGCTAGAAAATCCAAAGTTTTAAAAAGTAATTATCCAAACAATTATTTACTTCAAAGAATATCCGGGGCATCCTTTGATTTAATGATAACAGCATCGATAGCGGCTTTGTCAATGAGTGCTATAAGAAAAGCTTGGCTCCCATTATTAATAGTAACTACGATAGGTGGATTAGTAACTATTTCGTGGACTACATTTGTTTGCAGAAGAGTATTTAAAGAACATACATTAGAATATATACTTGCTTTTTATGGAATGCTCACGGGAACTATTTCAACTGCATTAGCATTGCTTAAAGAAGTGGATAGTGAGTTTGAAACAGGAGTAGCGGAAAATCTTGTGTTTGGAAGTGCTATAGCTCTTCCATTTGGACTGCCTTTAATGGCAATATTGACAATACCAACTTTAGGATATGTTAATAATAATCCAATTATGTACATATATACACTAATAGCATTTATAGTTTATTTGATATTTATTTGTATATTACTATTTAGGAAAGGCAAAAGGAATAATATATGAAGTAATGGAGCAAACTAAGAAGTCAATAAAAGAATACGGGTTCAATTACTTAAGTACTGATACAAACCCGAGGAATAAAGGAGCTCAAAGATTTTTTATTAATGTGCAATTTACAGTGCACAATTTAATTGATTTATGTGAAAGTCACCTATGTTCTATAACTAGATGATGGATAACAGTATTTTTAGAAAGGTTCAATACCTTTCTAAAAATACTATAATTTACGATGATTTCCTTTGTATATCTAAGACTCTTTAATTAATTTAAAGACTTCTGAAGAATGAGCAGGTCATCTATCACTGCACTCTGCAAATTGCACTTTGTACTCTTTTTTATTACAAGTTATATATTTCTTTATATTTATTATTTAAATATTCAATGAAGTACTTAGCCTTAAGTTCTTCACCAGTTATGATTTTAATCAAGTGGGCTGGTTTATAAATTGATCCATGTTTATGAACATTTTCTTTAAGCCAGTTGTGGATATCTGTTAAGTTACCTTTTTCGATTTGTGTATAAAAATCAGGAATATCTTTTTTCATTTTATTTAACATCTGTGCTCCATATAAATTACCTAGGGCATAACTTGGGAAATAACCAAAGCTTCCATCGGCCCAATGCATATCTTGAAGAACCCCTTCACTATCAGTAGGAGGTTCTATACCTAGGTATTCTTTATATTTTTTATTCCACATTTCAGGTAAATCTTTTACTTCTAATTCATCATTCATAAGCATTTTCTCAAGTTCATATCTTATAATAATATGAAGAGAGTAAGTAAGTTCATCTGCTTCAACTCTTATAAGAGACGGTTCTACATAATTAATTCCTCTATAAAATGTTTCAAGATCAATATTTTTGAATTCAGGGAATGTTTTTTGAGCTTCAGGGTAGAAAGAGCTCCAAAATTCTTTTGATCTACCTACTATATTTTCATAAAATCTTGATTGAGATTCGTGTATCCCCATAGATACACCTTCTCCAAGAAGAGTTCCTTTAAGTTCGTCAGGAATATCTTGTTCATATAAAGCATGACCACCTTCATGAACACAGCTATAAAAGGCTGGTCTAAAATCATCTTCATAATAATGAGTAGTTATTCTAACATCTTTATTGCAGAATTGAGTTGTGAATGGGTGAGTTGATTCATCTATTCTACCCATACTTTCATAATCATATTCCATATGTTTTAAAACATATTTTGAAAATTCCTCTTGTTTTTCTTTTGGAAAATGACCGTTAAAAAATGATACATCAGGTTTAGTTCCAGAAAGCTTAATTTTATTTAAAAGTTCAACTATGCCGTCTCTTAGTTCAGAAAACACTTCATCTAGTTTTTTAACAGTAATTCCTGGTTCATACATATCAAGCAAGGTATTATATTTGTTTTCTTCATAGCCTAAATAATCAACAAATTTCTTTTTATAATCGATCATCTTCTGTAAGTGAGGAGCATAAATATTAAAATTGTTACTATCCTTTGACTCTTCCCAAGCAGCCATTGAATTAGAAGAATCTATAGTATATTGAGTGTATAATTCTTCAGGAATTTTTTTAGTTTCATTATAGTCTTTTTCGCATTTATCCACCATTGCTTTTGTAACAGTATCTAAATTATCTTCTTTTTTCAAATATTCAATATAGCTAAGCATTTCATCTGATGTTATTAATTTATATAGTTCTCCTGATAAATAACCTAAAACTTCGCCTCTGTAAGCTTTACCCTGTTTAGGGGTATTGACCATTTCATCCCAGCCAAGTACCGCAATGGAACTATTTAAATACTCTATTTTCTTTATGTATTCTTTGAAACTATTAAGCATAAAAAACACTCCTTTTTAAAAAATATTAAATGTATTGTAAAAATTAACGCGTGTAAATACAATTATACATTAGCAAGCTTTATTTATAAATAATAATTTAGAAAATAATACTATTTATAGGATTTCTAGTTTAACTATTTATGTATATAATAATCATCTTAATAATCTACCTTTACTATAAGATTATTGATATAATTAATTGAAAAGATTTTTTATTGTATAGGAAAGTATATTTTTCTTTCCTATGTAATAAAAAAAATGAAGGGGTGCAGGGGAAAATTCCCCGCTTCTTTCAGGAAGGTGCTCAGACACGCAGTGTACGCCTGCGGAAACCTAAGGTTTCCTAGCAAAGCAGCTTTGCTGCCTTTTTTATAAGTTATGTGAATAGAAAAATAATAATTTTGTTATAATATGGTACACATTAGAAAGGTGGAATAAAAAATGCTAAAAGAAATCATGATAAAAGTAGGAAAAGTTATCATAATAATTATTGGCATCTTAGCAATTATTTCTATAATAAGTTATAGCAATCATAGAATTAATATTAATAGAGAATCTGAATTATTTAAACCATTAGGGGAAATGGTTTCAGTAAATGGACATGATATGCAGGTTTATACTGAAGGAGAAGGCCTAGGAACATTAGTGTTTATGTCAGGAGGAGGGACTTGTTCTCCCACTTTAGATTTTAGAAGTCTTTATTCTAATTTAAGTGATGAATATTCTATTGCTGTAGTAGAAAAAGCAGGATATGGGTTTAGTGAAGTGGTAGATACTCCTAGGGATATTGATTCAATATTAGAAGAAACAAGAGAAGCCTTAACATTAGCCGGAGTAGAAGCTCCATATATTTTATTTCCGCATTCAATGTCTGGCATTGAAGCATTATATTGGGCACAAAAATATCCTAATGAAATTGATGGTATTGTAGGATTAGACCCTGCTGTACCAGAAGATTATAAAAATTACCCAATGCCAAATAAAATTCTTTTAAGTCTTTCGGTATATGCAGCGAGAATTGGATTTACAAGATTTATTCCATCAGTATGTAATAGCTCATCTGCAATCAAAGATGGAACATTGACTGATGATGAAAAAGATATTTATAGAGCAGTTTTTTATAAAAGAACAGCTTCTAAAACAATGATTAAAGAACTAGATTCAATTAAAGAAAGTGCATATAAAGTTAGTGACTTGAATATACCTCAAGTACCTATGCTGTTTTTCATTTCCAATGGAAATGGTACAGGCACTGATAAAAAAGAGTGGCAAGACAATGCCAAACAATTTATTGATAGTGTACCTAAAGGTCAATATGTTTCATTAGATAGTAATCATTATGTTCATAATTATAGGTATGATGAGATTGCATTGAAAAGTAAAGAATTTATAAACGAGATATTAAAAGAAGAATAACTTTAAAAAAGTAGAATATGAAATGTCAGGAATACCTTGGGTTATAGGAGGAAAACATTATGAAATTTATTATAACAGGTAGTGGAGGATGCGTAGCTCTTCCTAAACCATTATGTAAATGTAGAGTTTGTACAGAGGCTAGAGAAAAAGGTAAGCCATATTCAAGATTTGGGTGTAGTTTGTTTTTAGAAGATATAAATCTATTAGTAGATACACCTGAAGATATTGTGCATGCATTAAATTCTTTTGATATTAATGAAATTGATTCAGTAGTCTTTAGCCATATGGACCCGGACCATGTGCTTGGTATGAGGGTTTTTGAACATTTGAGACTCAATTGGTTCGAAATAGGAGAAGGGAAAGAATGTACAAACCCTATAAATGTGTATGCAATGGATCACGTTATGGAAGATTTAAATTTATTACGCTCAAAATATGGCTCGTACTTTGATTATTATGAAAACATTAGAAACTTAATAAAAAGAATAAAGGTAAAAGATTGCATTTACATAGAAAATATAAAAATTACATTTGTAAAAGCAGGAATTGCAACAGTGTTTGTATTTGAGCAAGGAGATAAAAAAGTTATATATGCTCCTTGTGATGTTAAGCCATTCCCAGAAAATGATATATTTGAAGGGGCAGATATTATGGTTATTGGAAATACTGTTGTAGGAGATGTATTAAAAGATGGATATATTTTAAAAGCAGACAATAGTATTAATGATGAGTTGTTTAATATGAATGAGATTGAGGAATTAAAAAATAAATATAGTATCAAAAGAGTGATTATCACACATCTAGAAGAAGATTGGGGTAAATCCTACGATGATTATTTAGAGCTACAGAAGGAATATACGGATATTATTTTTGCATATGATGGAATGAGTTTTGAGGTGTAGTTTTGATTGATTCTATGTAATTAATTTTAATTAAGACAAACTATAAGGAGTCTGCAAAATGTCAGAATACATGTTGATGAATATAAATGATATTCAACCAAGTCAGTTATATATAAATGCTCAAAAACTTCAGGATGTTTTAAAATGGTTTAATCCAGAAGATTGTGATAGCTACGACCCTATCCCAATAAAAAAATTGAATGGTAAAATAATATTTACTGATGGACATACAAGAGCTTATGCTACATATCTAAAAGGAATAGAGAAAATCAAAGTCTATTGGGATGAAGATGTATTAGATTGGAATGCATATCAAATTTGTGTTGATTGGTGTAATGATGAAGGCATAAAGTGGATTAAAGATTTGGAAAGTAGGGTAATAAACAATTCTGAATATGAGGTTTTATGGTTAGAAAGATGCAAAAATATGCATAAAAAATTATGTTCAATGAAAGAGATAAACAGAAATGATATGAAAATCATAATCAGAGAGGCTGTTAAAGAAGATGCTAAATTATTAATAGAATATCTTAATACAATTGGTGGAGAATCAGATTTTTTAACTTTTGGAATAGGCGAGTTTGGGAAAAGTGTTGAACAAGAAGAACAATTTATCACTAATGTATCAAATGAGGGAAATACTTTATTTATTATAGCTGAAATTAACATGAATACATTTAAGAAAAAGTAATTTTATAAAAATTTAAAGGGGTGAAAATATGAAAACTGTTGTTATTTATAAGTCAAAAACAGGATTTACAAAAAAATATGCAGAATGGATTGCAGATGAGCTATCCGCTGATATTTTTGATGTTTCAGATGTAAAGGTGAATAGCATTGCAACTTATGATACTGTAATTTATGGAGGAAGCTTACATGCTGTTGGTATTAATGGAGTAAAATTTATAACACAAAATTTTGACAAGCTTAAAGATAAGAAGATTGTTGTTTTTGCAACAGGAGCTTCCCCGTGGAGAGAAGAAGTGATAAAAGAAGTAAAAAGTAATAATTTTACTTTAGAACAGCAAAAACATATAGAGTTTTTTTATCTTCGAGGTGGGTTTAATTATAGTAAATTAGGGCCTGTTGATAAATTATTAATGACATTATTAAAGTGGAAATTGAAGAATAAAAAAGAATTGACTCCTGATGAGAAAGGCATGCTTTCAAGTTATGATAATCCGTTAGATTTTACAAAAAAGAAAAATATAGATGAGCTAATTAATTATGTAAATAATTAATTGATGGTTGTGAGGTATAGATATGGTGAAAGTAAATTTTTATAATCTTAATTCAATAGAAGACAGTAAACTATTATTTGCTGTTATTATGGCAAAATATAAAGATAAATGGGTATTTGTAAGACATGAAAAAAGAAATACTTGGGAAATACCAGGTGGACATAGAGAGGAAAATGAAAATATTAATGTAACAGCTTCAAGAGAATTAGTTGAGGAGACTGGAGCTAAGAATTTTAAAATTACCCCTGTGTGTATTTATTCTGTTGAGGCAGAAGAAGGTGAATCATTTGGTGGATTATTTTGTGCTGAAATAGACTCCTTTGAAGAGCTTCCTGACTATGAAATAGAGGAAACAAAGCTACTTGAAAAATTACCTAAAAATCTAACATATCCTTTAATTCAGCCAGATTTATTTTATAAAGTTGAAGAGTGGTTACTCAAAAAGTTGGTAGAAAAGGAGACAGAAATAATATCATATCAGTAAAAGAAAGTCCACAACATTTAGAAGGAGTTAGTATAAAAATTAACGAATCAGATAACATTAATGGAAGAAATTCAGGAGTTAAAAAACAGATACTTATAACTCAAATATTAAGTATTATATTTGCTATTATTGGAAATCTACATATGAGATTAATAATAGTTCATGATTTTTTATTTACTAATTTTGTATTGCTAAATTTAATCATTATTTCATTAACAATACTTTATACAATAGCAATAAGATTTTCTTTAAAAGGAAGTTGGAAAAATGTATTATTGATTTCAATTCCTTATGTAGTATACTGGCTTTTGGCTTTAGCGTATGGAAGTAAACTTTTCCCTATAAATACGGATCCAAATGACTATGGGGTAGGACTTATAGGGGTATTAGTAAGTATGTATCAATGGATAAGTGTAATTATAGCTAGTTTAATTGGAACATACATAAATAAGATAAGATATAATCTTAAGAATAATTGATCTGTTGCAAATTATTATTTTAAATAATGTAATCTATTAAACAATAGTTTAAGTATCAACACTATTCTAAAACATTGGGTAGTTCACAAGGGGATAAGTAGATGGATAACCGAGACAAGCAACAGCAATTTCAAAATGCACTAACATATAGAAAAATAGGATTTTTTGTTTGGTTTATAGCTATCATTCCTATGACAATTATTCAAGGTACTTTAAAATATATAGTTACAGTAATAATATGTGCCATAGCAATCTATTTTGAACGTAAGTATAAATGCCCATATTGTGGGAAGGTATTCAATCCAAGAATAAAACCTAGAGAACTAACCTATTGCCCTGAGTGTAGCAAAAAACTGCAATAAAAAGTTGTCCTTTTTATTGCAGTTTCGGTTTTGATCTTATAGATTATAGATTTTCTGACGAAAGGAAGAAAATCATCCTTAATTGTGCATTGTGCATTCGCCTTTAAAGTTATGCATTGGTTTTAAATCATCCTATTCTCCGGTTTTCCATTCTCAAAAGCTTCAATATTATTAAATACCATTTCAGCTCTTCTAAAAATTGATTCATCAGTTGCAAAAGCTACGTGTGGAGCAACTAATGTATTTTTTGAGTTTAATAGTGGATGATCTTCTGGAATTGATGGTTCCATTTCAAATACATCTATTCCAGCTCCGGCAATTTTACCAGCGTTTAAAGCATCAGCAAGAGCGGCACTATCTACAACAGCTCCTCTAGCTACATTGATTAAAATTGATGATGACTTCATTAGAGCTATATTTTTTTTATTTATAAGTAATTTAGTTTGAGGTGTAAGTGGTGTATGTAGAGAAACAATATCACTTTTACTCATTAATTCTTCTAGAGATACATATTCCATACCTAGTTTTTTAGCTTCTTCTTTTTCTGTTCTGCTATATCCAAGCAAATTACATCCAAATGCTTTTGCAATCTCTGCAACTCTTATTCCAATAGCACCTGTACCGACTATTCCAACAGTTTTTCCGAATAATTCATTACCAACTAATCCAGCTCTAGTTTTTCCATCTCGTGTAGCTTTATCACAAGGTGTAATATTTCTTAAAACTGATAACATAAGTCCGTAAGTTAGTTCAGCTACTGAATGTGTACAATATCCAGCTGCATTGCTTATAGTAACCTCTTTTTTCTTGCAAGCATCAATATCTACATGATCGATTCCTACAAAAGCAACTGAAATAAGTTTTAAATTCTTACTGGCGTTGATAATATCAGCGTCTAATGGAGAGTTGGCAATGATAAATACATCTGCTCCTTTAGCTAGGGCCATTTTTTTTTCTTTACTTTCAATTTTTTCATAACAAGGTACAAATTCATAACCTTTGTTTATAAATGGTTTGGCAAGTGTTTCTACCTCTTCTTTACTGATTCCTAGAGGTTCAAGCATAACTATTTTCATGATATACACTCCTTATAAATTTCACTATGTGAAATTAGATTCTACTATTATATGTTAAGAATACCATTGTGATAAAATGCTTGTCAACTAATGCTGATATCAGGTATTAATTGATTAGTTTTCTGTATTATGGTAAACTCGTTATAAATAATGAAGAATGTTAAATGGGTGCTAAGTGTGTAGCAGCACCTTTAAAAGATTACAATGGTAAAATTGTAGGGTGTATTAGTGTAACAGGTCCTTCTAAAAGAATGAACAAAGATAGGATATTAAAAATAAGTAACATTGTAAAAGAAAAAGCAGTACAAATTTCTAAATTATTGGGGTATGTAGATTGATTTTGAAAGGATGATGAATATGAAGAAACTATCTCTATTTGATAAAACAAAAATTAATAATATGGAACTTAAAAATAGATTTATAAGGTCTGCTACTTGGATGAATATGGCAGATGATAAAGGGCATTTAACAGAAAAATTATTTAGTGTATATGAAGATTTGGCGAAAGGTGGAGTAGGGTTAATAATTACAGGTTATGCTTATGTAATGGAAGAAGAAAAACCTAATGCAGGAATGCTTGGGATTTATGAGGATAGTTTTATTGAGGAATATAAAAAACTCACTGAAATGGTACATAGTTATGGAAGTAAAATAATGCTTCAAATTGTTTATGGAGGTTCTTCAACAAGGTATAAGACTGAAGAAAGAATAATTTGGGGCATGTCTTCTGTAAAAAACAAGAATACAGGAGTTATCCCTAAGGAAATCACTAAAGAGGAAATAAAAAAATTAATTAAGTCTTTTGGAAATGCAGCTGGAAGAGCAAAAGCTGCGGGTTTTGATGCTGTGGAAATTCATGGTGCTCATGGATATTTTCTATCTCAAACATTAAGTCCATATTATAATAGAAGAAAAGATGAATATGGTGGTAGTATAGAAAATAGAGGAAGAATGATATTAGAGGTTTATGATGAAGTGAGAAATAGAGTAGGAAAAGAGTATGCTGTAACAATTAAGCTCAATTGTTCTGATTTTGACGAAGACGGCGCTACTTTTGAGGAGTGTAAGTACATAAGTAGCAAGCTGAAAGAATACGGATTAGATGCTATTGAAGTTAGTGGAGGAGCGTGGAGCGACAAAACTAAAGAAGAAGCTGTTTTCAAAGATTATGCAGCAGAACTTGCTGAAAATCTTAATATTCCAATTATATTAGTAGGATTAAATAGAAGTCTTGAAAATATGGATTCAATATTAAATAATACGAAAATAGAGTATTTATCAATGTGTAGACCATTTATTAGAGAACCTAACATTATAAATAGATGGCAATCTGGTGATTATACTAAAGCTAAATGTATATCTTGTGGTAAATGCTATTCAGAGGATGGCGTAAGATGTATTTTTAATTAATATTTTAAAGGTTTTAATGTATTTGGGTTTAACTGCACTTTGCACTCTGCAAACTGCACATTATTTTTTAAAAGAAAGAGGGGATTAATATGAGTTTAGAAAGTGTTAAAAAGTATTTCACAGAAAACAATTTGGAATTGAGTGTTATCGAATTCAAAGAAAGTACAGCAACAGTAGATTTAGCAGCAGAGGCTTTAGGGGTAGAGCCAGGGCAAATTGCTAAAACTATGGCATTTAGATTGAAAGATAGAGATATTTTAATATTATCTAAAGGTGATGCGAGAATTGATAATAAAAAATATAAAGAATATTTTAAGAATAAGGCAAAAATGGTTAGTTTTGAAGATGTTGAAGAAGCTACTGGGCATCCAGTTGGAGGAGTTTGTCCTTTTGGATTAATAAAGCCATTAGGTATTTATTTAGACGAATCTTTAAAACAATATGAAATAGTATTTCCAGCAGGAGGTTCGCCAAATACTGCAGTGAAAATTGGAGTTGAAGAATTGGCCCAAATAACAGAAGGAGAATGGGTAAATCTTTGTAAGGAATAATTGAATAATAATCTATTTGTTTAAGTTCTGATTATTAATTATGGAAAGACATAACTGTAAGGTATTCACTACGAAACTTAAAATTTATACTTGTTCAAAATCACAATGAATTGGTAGGTTTTGAACGAGTATAAGTTAATAATTTTATTGGTAAAAATATATACAAGCTACATATTTTTTTATTTTAAAATATATTTCAAAAATTTGATGGCTATATCCTTATGGGTAGAAATATCAACAATTGCGATTACTTTACCTTCGGTATTATAATCAAGACTATCTAAAATAGTATTTTCGGGTAGTTTAATTCCATATATATTTTTAGAATCAGTTAATGATTTTCCCACAAATTGAAGTTCTTTCGTTGATATAGAGTCTTTTTCTTTTGAAAGCTCCATAAAAGCTCCTTCCTCAGCATATGTATAAAAATCTCCTTCGTTTAATATTAGAACATCTATTGAACCAGTAGAAAATTTCACAGAAAATGCAGTTTGTATAGGAGGATTAATGTCTTCATCATTAATGGAGTTTATTGAAATGATTTGTTTGTTAGTTAATTCTAATTCAGAGGCTAATTCTTCTTCTAAAGCAATAGTTTTTGTTTTTTCGGTATAGGCATTTAATAAATATGCTTGCAAAACTATCTCATCTTTGTTTAACATATCTATTATTAATGAACTTATAGCAAATACTGCAATTACACCTATGATAGTTTTAGTTTTATTATAATACCAAAAGTTTTCTAGTTTTTTCTTATCCATAGCTAACATCCTTTATTGTATGATTGTTTGAGTTGACTTAAATGATAATAACAACTTTAACATACATTATACATTAGTAATTCTGAATTTAATTAACTATATAATAAATTTTATAAAATGTTAATAATGTAAAGGGTTTAGGAGAGACTATCTAATTAAACATAATTAAAATAATGATGAATTTATTAATTAGTTTGTAAATCTTCATATTTGCTTAATAATTATAAAATATAATACTATTATAGTTAAATTATAATAAATGATTCTGTTTATAACAGACAAAATAAAATATTATTACAACATGGGGGAAGATTAATGGATATGTTTTTGAATATTGGATTAGCCAAAATAAGTACGTTTTTAGCTATTATATTAAGTGTCATTTATGTTTTAAGAGTTGTTAATAAGAAATTTTTCAATAATGAAAAGAATTTTTTATATAGCTTAAATAAAGTTTTAAGAAAACATCATAAAACTTTAGGAATTATATTGGTGATTACTGGTTTGGTACATGGTATATATTCATCAGATAGTGTGTTGAGTTTTAACTGGGGTACAGTGTGTTGGGTTTTAAGTCTATTATTAGGACTTAATTGGATGCTTAGAAAAAAACTTAAAACAAAGAAAGTGTGGATATATTATCATAGGATTTTAACTGTAATATTTTTACTAACAATGATTATACATATTGCTGTTGTAAAAGGTGTATTTAATTCAAATAGTGAAGAGTATCAACAATCTGTTAGCATATCAGAAAATGTAGATACTGATGATTTAACAAGTAAAATTGATGATGACTATGTAGCAAGAGAAAATAATAATGAAGAGATAACAGATGAAACAGATAATAACAATGAAGATATAACAGGTGTAGATGACAGTAGCCTTTATAAAGATGGTATATATTATGGAGTTGCAAATGGATATAGACCTAATTTAAATGTAGAAGTGGTTATTGAAGATGGAATGATAAAAAGTGTTGAAGTAACCGACAATAATGAAACACCAAAATTTTTGGATAAGGTTGTACCTTATTTAACAGATGAGATAGTACAAACTCAAAGTACAGATGTGGATGCAGTATCAAGAGCTACTATGAGTTCGAATGGTATTATAGAAGCTACAAATGAAGCTTTAGAGCAAGCACAGTAAAATTAATAATAAATATTGTAATAGCTGAAATATAAAATTAAATCAAAAGACTTTCTATGTTAATGTAGAAGGTCTTTTGTCTTTTATGTAGATAGGGTAAAAAAATATATAAAAGATAAAAATTATCTATAAAATATTAGAAAAATATAGTAATATTAATAGTGAGTCATAAAGTGAAAAGGTTTTCTAAGAAGTTTAGATATAGATTATAAAAGGATTTATATTCATATAAATATAGATAAAAAATATATAAGTAAATATATAAGTAAATATATAAGTAAATATATAAGTAAATATATAAGTAAATATATAAGTAAATAGGGGGAGCTTGTTATGAGGATTGTGCCATTTATAAGTTTATGTAAAGAAGAAATAGAAGAATTGTTTGATTTTATAAACGAAATTAGTGAAGAAGCCTCCTTTAATAATTTTAATACTATGGTGAAAGATTTTTCGGGACACACATTTAATTATGGTAAAGAATATTTTACAATATGGGAAAATAATGAATTAAAAGCGACTATGGGATTGATTACTATAGATATTGAAACAAAGAGAGAGGCTTTCATCACATCAATTTTTGCTTACGATGAATCGGATAAGTATATTTTTAAGTTATTTGAAAAGGCAAAAGAAATTGTAAATAAAACTAATGCAAAATTTATAAGACTTGGTATTAGTAAAGGTAGAGAATATCTCATACCGGCAATGATTAAATTAGGATTTGAGAAATCATATGATATAGTTACATTAAAATTTGAAGATATAGAAGCTTTGAAAAAAATAGAAGAGAATAGTAATTTTGAGTATAGAAATTTAACTAAAGAGAATACAGAAATATTTAGGACAGTACATAATAGGGCATTTATTTCATCTCCTAACGGAGGAACGATGACAGAGGATGAGGCGAAAGAAATTGCTAGTTATAATAAAAATACTGATTGGTCTGGTATATGTTATTTCAAAAAGAATCCGGTAGCTATGTATCAATGTAATTCTAAAGAAGATACTATTTGGATAGAAACTATTGGGGTATTGCCTAAATATCAAGGAATAGGAATAGGGAAACTAATTTTAAGAAGAGCTGTTAAAATAGCGTTAAGAGAAAAATATGATAGTATAAAGCTTTATGTGGTTACAAGCAATGAAGTTGCATATAAAACTTATTTGAAATACGGATTTGAATTTTATGAACAAAGGGCAGCTTGGTTTTCAATGAAAACAAAGTAAATGCTGCTTTCAAAGGGAGAAATCAAACCTTTTGGTAGACTTCAGAATATGGATACAAAAACGTAAATTAAATCTTTAGAAAAGATTAAAAAGCTAGAGGGGATAGAACTTATTTGTACTAGACATGGTGGATTTTGTATAAAAAGAAAATAAAACATTAATGAAGAAGAGTAGAATTTAATATGCTCTTTATCTTTGCAAATAATTATTGACATATACCCAAAACTGAGTATAATAATAAGTGTAATGGGTATATGTTCATTACATGTATGTAAAATAATAAATAATTTAGGAGGTACAAATATGCCAAGAAGAGATGGAACAGGACCTCAAGGACAAGGTTCAAAAACAGGTAGAGGATTAGGTACATGTGATACTGATAACAACAATCAAAATAATCAAAGACCTTTAGGTTTAGGATTAGGACGTGGTTCAAGAGGTAGAGCTGGAAGAGGTAGAGGTTTTGGTGATGGTAATATAAATAGTAATAGATAGCAATAAATAAAAATGCACAATGGATGAAGTGAAGTCTTAGTATGCAATTTGCAATGTTCAATGAAGGAAGATTTTCTTCCTTCGTTAGGAAATCTTTGATATAATTAAAGAAATATTTTAGTTCTGCTAAAATATTTAATCATTAATTGTGCATTGTAAATTGTGCATTGTGCATTGAATTAATAAGGGGTGTAAGAATGCCAAGACCTAAGAAAAGAAGAAAAGTTTGTGAAGTTCCAAAAGTTAATAAATTTGGACCTATTTACGAAAATGAAGATAATATTAGTGAAATAAATAAAGAGAATATGGTATTTATGTCTGTTGAAGAATATGAAATAATAAGGTTGATAGACTATTTAGGTTTGACTCAAGAACAGAGCTCAGAAATTATGTGTGTAGCACGTTCTACTATACAAAGGATTTATGAAGATGCTAGAAAGAAAATCGCTGATTCTTTAGTTAATGGTAAAAGAATTCGAATTGAAGGTGGAAATTACAAACTATGCGAAGAAAATGGTAGTATGGAGATTTGCAGAGGGTGTAATAGAAGAGGAAGACAAGGCGGGAAGGGTGGCCAAGGGGGTCGCGGATTAGGAAATAATAGAGCAGATAATAGTAAGAAATAGTAGTTTTTATAATAGTGTGAAATAAAAGTTGTAGATAAAGGTGAAAAATTAATTAATGAAGTTTATATAGATGGAAGTTATCAAGATAAAAGAAAAAAGGGTGCTTATACCATTATTATAAAAGATACAAAGGGTAATTATAAAAGTTATGTTGAAGAGTCATTGGAAATAGGATCATCTCAAATACAACTAAGAGCTGCAATTAAAGGGGTAAAATTATTAAAAGATACTGAGAAAATACCAATTATCACAGACAGTCAATATGTAAGAAAAGCACTAACAGAATGGGTTATGTGTTGGAAGCTTAATGGTGGAAAACAGCCAATGGGGAAAAGGTGAAGAATATAGATAATTGGCAAGAGTTTGATAAATTAACAGATGAAAAATATATAGAATTTCAATGGGTAAAAGCTCATACAGACCATTTTGAAAATACTTTGTGTGATTTATATGCTAAAAACAAATTGGAAGAATTACTATAATATTCAAATTTAAAAGCCGGGCCCAAAGCCTGGCTTTACAGCATTCTACAGAAAAATTTAATAATTGTAAAATTATATTAACATAGTTTCCACAAAGTTACACACAGGCTTATCCACAGAACTGTGGATAACTTATCTAAAACAAAGATACTATTAATTTTTTATTAATTATAGAAAAAATTGGGCAGTTGATAGGTTTATTATTCATAAAATTATCTACTTCCCAACTGTCTTTAAATTTATTTATTTTTTAGTATATTTATATTTAATAACTTTCTAAAAATGATTTTACTTTTCCAACCACGTAGTGGCTACCACCTCTGTTTTTAACTTCTTCAATCATCATTGTAGTAATATATGGTTTTTCAGCACTATTTTCGAGAGCTATAAACCAACCATTTTCAGTGCCATTTACATCAGTTTTATTTGCTTTCAGTTCTGCTGTACCTGTTTTACCTGCGATTTCTCTTCCAGTAATTTTAGATGCATGAGCTGTTCCATTTGAATCTTCAACGACTTTAAGTAAGAAATCATATATTGTATTTGCTACTTCAGGTGATATAGCAGATGTTGAGTTTAGAAGATTATTTTCTACCGCATTATATAAAAGGGTAGGTTCTATTACACTACCTTCATTTATAAAAGCAGTATAGGCTTTGGATAGATATAAAGGATTCACTTCAACTTCACCTTGTCCATATCCAGTATCAGCTAATAAAGTATCCTTTATTGTGCTATTAGGATCAGATATAATTTGAGAGGAATCTATAGGGTATCCAATATTTAAGGATTCGCCTACACCAAATTTTTTAGAATAATCTAAGAAGTTTTGTTCACCAATTTTTAAGGCTAATTGAGCAAAGTATATATTATCAGAGTAAATATATGCCTTTTCCATATCTACATTAGTATTAGGGGATACTCTAGTGATAAAATAATTTCCCCAAGAAGAATCAGGTTGCCAATTAAGACCATCTACATTGATTGAAAAGTTTTTATCAGCAGCCCCAGTTTCAAGAGCAAGGGCACCTGTAATAGCTTTGAAAGTTGAACCTGGTGCGTACACTTTAGAAAATTTATTAGTAAGAGGTAATTGTGGGTTATCTAGTAATCCATTTAGTTCTTCTTGACTTATTCCTAAAACAAAATCATTTGGATCATAAGAAGGAGAACTTACAAGAGCCATAATTTCACCAGTTTTATGATTCATTACTGAAGCTGTACCTGAGTCTTCACCTAATTGTTTAAATAAGTTATGTTGCATATTAGAATCTATAGTAAGTTTTATGTCTTGTCCATTTTTTGCTTCTTTTTTTATTAGTTCAGTAGAGTTGTCGCCTACTTTTAATGAAAGGATGATTCCATTTTCTCCATGAAGTTCTTTTTCATAAAGAGCTTCTAAGCCTGTTTTACCAATATAGTCGGTAGAGGTATATCCTTCCTCTTTATGTTTTTCTAATTCTTCTGCTGAAATCATACTAATATAACCAGTTAAGTGTGCAGCGCTTTCACCTAAGGGATAAATTCTACCTTGAGCAGTTTTGTAGGTTGCAGGTGATTTACCATCAGCATTTATATATTTTACGTTGATGGATTCAATTCTACCAATTTCTGAGTTAGATATCTTGAGTATATCAACAAAAGAATCATCTTTGACCCAACTTTTCATTAGTTTACTTTGGATAAATTTTTCGGATAAATTAAATTCTGTAGCTAAATCTTTAATAACCTCCTCTTTGTTATTATTAAATCTACCGGGGACTATGCCTACTCTTATAATATCTCCGTAACCAGCTAAAAGAATATCATTTCTATCGTAAATACTTCCACGAGTAGGAGAAAGTATTTTAGTAGAAATTGAGACTTCTTCATCGGTATAATCTGATAAGAAATAAGTACTATTCCAAACTATATTCCATTTGTTATTTTTATCTTCTTTTTCTTTTACAATTTTAGCCTTGGAATACATAGAAAAATCTCCATAGCTTGTACTAACTTTTATCTCAAAAGGGAGTATAGTTTCGGTTTTATCTTTTAATTCATCTTTTATTTCTTCATAAGTTACATCAGTTGATATTTCAAGATTGTCCACAGATGCATCTTGAAAAAATGTTTCATTTTTAGCTATAAAATCTTCTTCTGTTAATTTTGATTTAGTGGATGAGTCCATCATAGAATACATACTACTAAAATCTTTTGAAATCCATGCTTCTGAAAATTCGTTAAAAACTTGAACTGGGTCTTTTTCTTTTCCACAAGAAGAAAACATAAATACACTAGCAATTAATACTAAAACAATCAAACTTTTTTTCTTAAACATATTTTTTACCTACCTTTAATTTACCTTAATTGAAATTTTTTATAATAACATAATTTTAACACTGTATAATATTACAAGCAAACAATAAATTATAAGGCACAATGCACAATGCACAATGCACAATTAAGGATGAAATTTTTTAGCGGAGCTAAAAAATTTCTCTAACTATTTTAAAAATTAAAGATTAATTGATATTCAATAGTAATTTGAAATTATTTTAAATTGCATTAGTTGTTTTATAAATTAAAGATTTTCTGACCAAGGTGAAGAAAATCATCCATAATTGTGCATTGATAATTGTGCATTGTGAATTTGAACTTCTAGTACATTCCGTGTTGCTCCATATAGTTATATAGATCATATCCGTGTTTTTGTTCTTCTTTTTGGATATGGTTTAAGACGTCTCTTGCATTTTCATTTTTAAATTCGAAAATAGATGTATCATATGCTTTTGATACATATTTTTCTGTCATTAAAAGGTCTTGGCAAATTTTTTTATCTTCAGCTTCTTGCATTGCAGGTGCTTGTGAAGGTTGTGCTGATGAGTTTGCCTGTTGCCTAGTTGCTGGGGGTTGATTAGATTGTTGGTTTTGTTGTCCTTGTTGTTGTTGGGCATTCATATCAGGCACTGTTCCATTCAACATTTGACTTAAAGTATCAAAATGTTCTTGCTCTGCATTAGCATGCTCTGTTAAAATTTGTTTTAGTTGTGGGTCCTTTGTTATAGATGCATAATTAGTATACTTTTCTATGCATACCTGTTCATCTTTTTTAGCATCTTCTAGTAAAGCTCGTTCTTTATTTGTCCAATTTACCATAGTATCACCTCTTTTTTAGTATTGCCAGAGGGAAAAAAAATTAAACAGATTATTGGATATATATAGTTTGTATTTTTAGAATATTGAGTAAAAACTATTGAAACTGATAATAGTGTGAAGTGTGGAATATAATGTGTTAAGTTAAAGAAGATTTTGCTAGTCAAACTTTACTATTAAATTAAAAGATTTACGAAGAACGAGGAAATCGTTCATCATTTCACACTTCACATTTTACACTATTAGTAATAAAATCTTATTATTAGGCCAATACATTATAAATAAACGATGCTTTATAATAAAGCTAAATAAAAAGGGGGTATTAACAAATGGAAAAATGGGATTTATTAGATGAACAAAGACAATTATTGTATAAAACTCATAGAAGAAGAGACAAAATGGAAATAGGAAATTATCATGTTGTTGTGAGTATTTGGACAGTTAATTCAAAGAATGAAATATTATTGACACTGAGAGATCCTAAAAAGGATAAATATCCGAATTTTTGGGAAAATACTGCTGGTTCTGTGTTGGCAGGAGAAGCAAGTATCGAAGGGACATTGAGAGAATTATCAGAAGAAACAGGCATAATAGTTAGTGAAGCTGAATTAAGTTTTCTTGGTACTAAAAAAGAAAAAACAGCATTTATTGATGGTTATATAGTAAGAAAAGATTATGAAATCTCTGAATTGACAATGCAAGAAGGTGAAACTGTGGATGCTCAGTGGGTGACTTTAGAAAAATTAGATGAAATGATAGGATTAGGAGTTGTTGCTATACCAGTTGCAGATAGATTAGCCTATTTCAGGAATGATTTTTGTGATTTCTTATTTAATAAATAGTTTTAGTATTAAGTACGTTAAATAGTTTATAGGAGGATTAAAAATGGATTACATAGAACAAATAACTAAATTTATTCCTGAAAATGATCAAGAGCGACAGGATAAAAAGGTTATTCTTGATTACATAGAAAAATTCCCTCACAATATTTTGATTAGAGATAATGAATTTGCACATATTACAAGCTCAGGATTTATAATGAATCAAGCTTTAGATAAGGTGTTAATGATTCATCACAATATAAGAAATGTTTGGGCGTGGACTGGTGGACATGTTGATGGAGATACAGATTTTCTACATGTTGCAATAAAAGAAGCTAAAGAGGAAACTGGCATAAAAAATGTGAAACCACTAACTGACGAAATAATTACTATTGATATTTTACCTGTATATGGTCATATGAAGAATAATAAATATGTTAGTGTTCATCAGCATCTTTCGGTGGCGTATGTCCTTATTGCTAATGAAGATGAAGAGCTAAGAATAAAAGAAGACGAAAATAGTGGTGTGGAATGGTTTCCTTTGGGAAAATTTACAGAGGATTATTTTGATGATAAGGATGTTTATTTATATAATAAGATAATTGAGAGAGCTAAGAAATATAATTGTTTTTGAAAAGAAAAATATGGAAAAGTAAGTGCAAGATTCTGATAAAAAACAAGAAAATGGAAATAATATGAAATAAATGAAGAATAAATTTTGAAAAATAGCTTATTTGTTTTATAATGAAATAAACAATTGAAAAATACTAGATTTACAGAGTTTTAGCAAATATTTTGTTTTCAGTAGGAGCGATGGAATGTCTGAAATTAAAGGGAAAGTAGAGAGTGTTATCTTTCAAAATGAAGATAATGGGTATACAGTAGCAAAAATTTATTATGATAAAAATCTGGTTACTGTAACAGGAATTATACCATTTATTCAAGAAGGAATAGAATTAAAAATAAACGGTGAATGGTTTGTTCATCCACAGTTTGGCGAGCAATTTAAAGTAAAAGCTTGTGAGCAAATTCTTCCAGATACTGTAGAAAGTATAGAAAAGTACTTATCTTCTGGAATTATATCTGGTATTGGACCTGTTACAGCAAAAAAAATAGTTAAGCATTTTGGAGAAAAAACTCTTGAGATAATGGATACTGACATAAACAAGATAAAAGAAATAGAAGGAATAGGAAAGAAAAAAGCACAGAAGATTGCAGATTCATATTCACAGCAATCTGAGATTAGAAATATAATGATATTCTTTCAAACCTACGGATTATCAGTGAATCAATGTGTTAAAATACACAAAAAGTATGGGTCAGAGGCAGTTAACCAAGTAAAGGAAAATCCATATATGTTAATTGAAGATATAGCTCGTATTGGATTCAAAACGGCAGATAAAATAGCTAGAAATTTAGGGATTGATGCAGAATCAAAATTTAGAATACAAAGTGGAATTCTTTTTTCAATTAATCAATTTTGCTTAAAAGGGAATACTTATGTTCCACTTGAAATATTAATAGAAGAGGCAGCAAGTATACTTTTGGTGGATAGAGATTTAGTATACAAAAATATTATTGAATTTGCGACTACAGGAAAAATTAAAATTGAAAATATCGATGGAGAAGAAGCGGTTTTTTCAATTCCATTTTTACATAGTGAAATTGCGGTTACATTAAAGATGCTGACTTTAGCAACAGATGAATATGAGGATATTGAAATAAATATAGAGCAGGAAATAAAAGATTTTGAAGAACACAATAGCATAGAATTTGCTCCGATTCAGAGAGAAGCAATTACTGGTGCATTCAAAAATGGTGTAGAGGTTATAACAGGTGGACCTGGTACAGGTAAAACTACCATAATAAAATGTATTACTGAAATATTTGAGAATGCCAGCATGACAGTTTTTATGGCAGCACCTACAGGTAGAGCTGCAAAAAGAATGAGTGAAGCTACTGGAAAAGAAGCTAAAACTATACATAGATTATTGGAGATTGGATTTAAAGATGAAGAAAGCTACGATTTTGTCAAAGGTGATGAAGATCCACTTCAATGTGATGTTTTGATCGTGGATGAAGCTTCAATGATAGATATCTTATTAATGAAAGATCTTCTTAAAGCACTTTCTAAAGGAACTAGATTAATAATTGTGGGAGATGCAGATCAACTACCTTCAGTAGGTCCAGGTAATGTACTTAGTGATATTATTCATAGTGAAAGTGTGAAAGTTGTTAAGTTAAAAGAGATATTTAGGCAAGCTAAGGAGAGTATGATAGTAGTCAATGCTCATAAAATTAATAAGAGTGAAATTCCATTCATTAATACTAAAGATACTGATTTTTTCTTCTTAAATGGGGCAGGACATGATAATACAATGCAGACTATTTTAGAATTAGTAATAAAAAGGCTTCCCACTTTTAAAAAAGACATCGATAAAATAAAAGATATTCAAATATTAACGCCTATGAGAAAGGGAACTTTAGGAACAAATAATTTAAATTTAAAGCTTCAGGAAATTTTAAATCCTAAAAGTCAGGAGAAAAGAGAGAAAGAATTTAGAAATACCCTTTTTAGAGAAGGGGATAAAGTAATGCAGATTAAAAATAATTATTCTCTCAAGTGGAAATCAGTTAATTTTGAAGATGAAGGTGTAGGAGTATTTAATGGAGATATTGGTTATATAAAAAAGATAAATGATGATAGTGTTACTATTTTATTTGATGACGATAGAAAAGTTATTTATGAGAATATTTTTGTTGATGAACTAGAACTTGCCTATGCAATGACTATTCACAAAAGTCAAGGAAGTGAATTTCCTATTGTGGTTATGCCAATGTTTATGGGACCACCGATGCTTATGAATAAAAATCTTCTTTATACTGGAATAACTCGGGCAAAGAAAATGGTTGTTTTAGTTGGTGAGAAAAAGGCTCTACATTTTATGATTAAGAATAATAATATTATAGAAAGATATAGTGGACTTTGTTATAGAATTAAGAGTACAATTAATGCACTTGATTAGGGGATATGGTGATTATTTTATGGATTTAATAAAAACAGAAATCAGTAAAAAAACACATGAAGTTAGCGAAAAAATTTATATGTGGAGTAAAGGAAATGAAAGATATTTGAATGTAATTTCTCCTCCATATAATTCTTCTTATATTTTGCTTAAGACAATTCTTAATGCGATAAGTGAAAATAAAAATATTCTTTATGTAACAAATGAGAATATAAAAGAAAATGATATATTAATTTCTCTTAAAAAGTATGTAACATATGAGAACTGTCCATTTTTGGATAGAAAACAAAAATACGATTTATCTAATTTCAATATATGTAGTATTGAAAAGATGAGTAAATTAAAAAATACATATGATTTAATAATTTTTAATTGTATAAGAAGTTTTATTGATGTTAATAATGAAAACATAGTATTAAATTTATTGAATCTAATAAATAAAAAAGGCAAAATAATTTCTTATCATTTTGAAAAGATATTTAAGTATTCACGTGAAATTATATTTCCTATTAAAGATAATGGGAAAATTTTAATTGAACCTATGTTTTTTAAAACAAAGATAAATTTGGAAAATGATATACCACAATTGGCTTATGAACATATTAGTTGGTCTTTGGAGATGAATAATAAGGTTATTGTTTATGTGCCCCATAAGGATAATATTCCAAAAGTAAAAAGTTATCTTAGAAATTATTTTAGACAAAAGTGTAGGGTAGTCAGTTGTTTTAATATTTTTCAAAATAATAGTAAGTTTGAAAAAATGGAAAAAGTTATACTTGTAACTAACAGATTTAGGGATGATTGTTTTAATATTGATAATATGAATATTATGGTTTTAAATGCTAATAGTAAAAATATTGATTATAAAGATATAGTATATATGTGCGGTAGGGTAAGTAATAAAGAGAAAGGAAGTAAAGGGGAAGTAGTACTTTTAGCAAGATGGGATAATACTGAAATTGATAAAGCTAAAAGTATTATAAGAAACTTAAATAAAAAAGTATGGGATATGAATTTACTAAAAATTTAAAGCATTATTTAGACTGCTTTTTAAATTTAATATATTTTGGTAATTCAGACTGCATTATTTGTGGTAATAAAACAGAAGATTTATGTGTTTGTCAACGGTGCTTTAATAAAGTTTATTATTGTAGAGAGCCTTTTGTTATAGAAGAAGATGGCATTAAGCTTAATTGTTATAGTGCTTGTTATTATTCAGGAGTAATGAAGGAGTTAATAACTTTATTAAAATTTTATTCTAGCTTTAAGGTTATAAGAGTAATTCAGATTTATTGTGTAGAAACTATTAAAAATTTCTATTTGGAATTTGATTTGATAACCTTTGTGCCATCTACAAAAGAAAGTAGCAAAAAAAGAGGTTTTAATCAAAGCGAACTTTTAGCAAAAAGTATTTCTAAGGAGTTAGGAATAAAAGCTACGAGCTTATTAGAAAGAATAGATGTAAAAAAGGATCAGATTGGACTCGGTAAAACAGAAAGATGGGAAAATATAAAAAACTCTTTTGCAATTAAAAAGAATATAAATTTAGATATCGTAAAAAATAAAAAGGTACTTATAATTGATGATGTTATAACTACTGGAGCCACTAGCTTTTATTGTTCAAAGCAGCTATTTGAAATGGGAGCGGATGAGGTTATAGTATTGACCGCTGCTCGAGGGAGACTTTAGACCCTACATTTCTATTATAGCATATTTAACCAAAAATTTCACAGAAGATTGTGACTATTAATAAGCTGATTTTGAGAGTAAATAGAGATATGTGGGGAACGGTTAATGAAAACCTTTAATTTGACCTATTTACTGGATTTGTTATTGGTTTTATTTAATATTAAAATAGGAACATAAATAAAAATTCAAGTACTTAAGCGAGAGGGGCTGACTTTATGAAAACAACAGTGATAGGTAAAAACATAGTGATAACAGAAGGGCTTAGAGAGGCAGTAGATAAGAAGTTATCCAAATTAGATAAATACTTTAAACCTGAAATAGAAGCTAATGTAACCCTTGGAGTTCAAAAAAATAGACACATATTAGAAGTAACTATTCCTTTTAATGGTGTGATATTAAGAGTAGAAGAAGCAAATGAAGATATGTATGTAGCTTTAGATAGTATTACTGATAAATTAGTAAGACAAGTAAGAAAACAAAAAACTAAGCTAGAAAGAAGAAGATATACAGAAAATTCATTGAGATATCAAAGTTTTACTAACGTAAAGCCAGAGGAAGAGGAAGATGGAAAGATAGTAAGAACAAAAAGATTTGCTATGAAACCAATGGTTAATGAAGAGGCAATCCTTCAGATGGAATTGTTAGACCATAATTTCTTTGTTTATATGAATGCAGATACAGACGAAGTTAATGTTTTATATAAAAGAAAAGATGGAAACTATGGATTAATTGAACCAGAATTTTAATATAAATGTATAACTTATAATGTGCAATGTTCAATTAGCAATTTGCAATTAAGGTTGGTTTTGTTTCACAAAATCTTTGAATTTAAATAAAAAATTAAAAGAGAGCTTATGCTCTCTTTTGTTGTGTTTATTTTAATTTTTGGCTTTGTTTTAAAGAATTGTTGATTTATATAGTATTGTTTTATTAATAGTGTAAAATGTGAAGAGTGAAGGGTGAGATGATGGATGATTTCTTCATTTTTCACAAATCTTTTAATTAAATATACGATTTTGCGTAGCAAAATTATCCTTAACTTCACACTCCACATCTCACTCTTCACATTAATTACAAATTGTACATTGCAAATTAAAGTTAAAATTGTTAAGTTAAAATAAGATTATGTCTTTCTTCTAAAATAATATTTACATATATTTCATACACAAAGGCGTTTGAAAGTTGCTTTCTTATTGAAGGGGAATTTTATTGGTGGTATAATGAGTAAGTATAGTCAAAAGTAGAATAAATATGGAGAGGTCGATATAATGAAACTATTTGAGAAAATATTTGGAACCTATAGTGATAGAGAATTAAAGAAATTAGAAGGAACTATAAATAAAATTAATGCTTTAGAAGGAGAAATAAAAAAACTTTCAGATTCTGATCTAAGATTAAAAACAGATGAGTTTAAAGGAAGACTTAAAAAGGGAGAAACTTTAGAAGATATATTAGAAGAAGCTTTTGCTGTTGTAAGAGAGGCTTCTATAAGGACACTTGGATTAAGACACTATGATGTTCAGCTTATGGGTGGGATTGTACTTCATCAAGGTAGAATTTCAGAAATGAAAACTGGTGAAGGTAAAACATTAGTTGCAACTTTAGCTGCTTATCTTAATGCTTTAGAAGGTAAAGGTGTTCATATTATTACAGTAAATGATTATTTAGCAAGTAGAGATGCTGAAGAAATGGGAGAACTTTATGAGTTCCTTGGACTTAAAACTGGTGTTATAGTTCATGGATTAACTAAGGAAGAGAGAAGAGAAGCATATAATAGTGATATTACATATGGAACAAATAATGAATTTGGATTTGATTATTTAAGAGATAATATGGTTATTTATAAAGAAGAAAGAGTTCAAAAGGAACTTAATTTCTGTATTGTCGATGAAGTTGACTCTATTTTAATTGACGAAGCTAGAACCCCACTTATTATTTCAGGTGCTGGTAGTAAATCTACTGATTTATATAAGGTTGCAGATTATTTTACAAAGACACTTACTGAAGATGATGTCACTAAAGATGAAAAAACTAATTCTGTAATTTTAACAGAATCAGGTATAGAGAAAGCAGAAAGCTATTTTCATGTAGATAACTATGCTGATGCTAAGAATATGGAAATTCAACATCATGTGGTGCAAGCATTAAAAGGTAATTTTATGATGAAAAAAGATATAGATTATATGATGAAAGATGGAGAAGTTATTATCGTAGATGAATTTACGGGAAGACTTATGGAAGGAAGAAGATACAGCGATGGTCTTCATCAAGCAATAGAAGCTAAAGAAAATGTTGAAATTAGAAAAGAATCTAAAACTTTAGCGACTATAACTTTCCAAAATTATTTTAGAATGTATACAAAATTATCAGGAATGACAGGTACTGCTGCAACAGAGGAAGCAGAGTTTAGAGAAATATATGGTTTAGATGTAGTTGTAGTACCAACAAATGAACCTATTGCAAGAGAAGATGCATCAGATCTTGTTTATAAAACTGAAAATGGCAAATTTAGAGCTATAGTTGAAGAAATAACTGAAACTCATAAAAAAGGGCAACCAGCTTTAGTAGGTACTATAAGTATTGAAAACTCAGAAAAATTATCAAGTATGCTTAAGAAAAAAGGTATTCCACATAGAGTATTAAATGCCAAGTATCATGAGCAAGAAGCAGAAATTATTTCTCATGCAGGTGAAAAAGGAAATGTAACTATTGCTACTAATATGGCTGGTCGTGGTACGGATATTAAACTTGATAATGAAGTTAAAGAACTTGGCGGTTTGAAGGTTATTGGAACTGAAAGACATGAATCAAGACGTATAGATAATCAGTTAAGAGGTCGTTCTGGACGTCAAGGTGACCCTGGATATTCAAGATTTTATGTTTCTTTAGAAGATGACCTTATGAGAATATTTGCTCCTGAAAGATTTATGGGAATGGTTGAGAAATTAGGATTTACTGAAGATGATGCAATAGAGAGTAAGATGGTTAGTAATGCAATAGAAAATGCTCAGAAAAAAGTAGAAGGAAATAACTTTGATATAAGAAAAAATGTACTTCAATATGACGATGTAATGAATCAGCAAAGAGAAATTATATATAAACAAAGATCTTCTGTACTTGAAGGAAATGATTTAAAGCAGCAAGTTGAAGATATGATTCATGAAGTAATAAGTGCAACTGTAGATTCACATTATTCAGGAGTTAGTGAATCTAAAGAAGAAGATCTAAATAAGTTAATAGCTTATATGGAAGAAGTATGTATACCAAAAGATATGATTAAATATAATGATATTAAAGATTTGGAAGCTGATGCAATCAAAGAGAAATTCTTTAATACAGCAATGAAAGTATATAGTCAAAAGGAAACTCAATATACACCTGAACAAATGAGAGAAGTTGAGAGAGTAATACTTCTTAAAGTTGTTGATACTAAGTGGATGGCTCATATTGATGATATGGGACATTTAAAAAGAGGTATTGGACTTCGTGCATACAGACAACAAGACCCAGTTCAAGCTTATCAGTTTGAAGGAAGCGAAATGTTTGATGCTATGATTTATACTATAAAAGCAGATACAGTTAAATACTTATTCCATGTTCAAATAAGAGGAGAAGCACCTAAGAGAGAAAGAGTAGCTAAAGAAACTTCAACAAATCAATCTGATGGTACTACAAAAAAAGAGCCAAAACGAAGAACACAAGAAAAAATAGGTAGAAATGATCCATGTCCTTGTGGAAGTGGAAAGAAATATAAACAATGTTGTGGAAGAAATGCTTAGTAGAGCAATGCACAATTGAAAGATTAAAAGATTAAAAGATTAAAAGATTAAAAGATTAAAAGATTACTAAAGAAATGTGCAATTAGCAATTTGCAATGTGCAATTAAGGAAGATTCTCGACCGAGGTCGAGAATCTTTGAATTATTTAAATTAATTAAAGATTTTCTGACCAAGGGAAGAAAATAATCCTTAATTGTGCATCGTGCATTGTGCATTGTGCATTAATAAAAGAAACTGAAACTATATATTATAATTAAAACTAATTATAATATATGAAAGTGTGAAATTAAGTCAAAAAAAGGGTGTGATAATATGATGCAGCTCGATATGTTTTTAGAGAAGCTTGCGGATTTGAAAGAAGATTTAGATGAAGTGAGTGGTTCACTTTGACATAGAAGGATTAAAGCTTAAAATAGGTGAACTTGATATGAAAATGCAAGAACCTAATTTTTGGTCCGATATAGAAAAAGCTCAAATTGTTAGTCAAGAATCCAAGGGTTTAAAGGACAGACTGCAAAACTTTAATAGTACAAAGAATAAATATGAAGATATTGAAGTTATGATAGAGTTATCCAAAGAAGAAGAGGACAGTTCATATTTTGATGATATTAAAGCTGGATTAAAGGAGTTAGATAAGGAATTAAGCGATTTTAAGATTCAATTGTTATTAGCTGGCGATTATGATAAAAATAATGCTATTATAACTTTTCATGCTGGAGCAGGTGGAACAGATGCTCAAGATTGGACTGAAATGCTTATAAGAATGTATACGAGATGGGCTACTAATCAAGGTTATTCTGTTTCTACTTTAGACTTTTTGCCAGGTGATGATGCGGGAGTTAAAAGTTGTTCTTTGAAGATTGAAGGAGAATTTGCCTATGGATATCTAAAAAGCGAAAAGGGAATCCATAGATTAGTTAGAATTTCACCTTTTAATGCAAATGGTAAAAGACAAACTTCCTTTGCTTCAGTGGAGATTTTACCTGAGCTTACAGAAAGCCAAGATATAGAAATTAAACAGGATGATTTAAAAATAGATACTTATAGAGCTTCAGGTGCTGGTGGCCAGCATATTAATAAAACTGACTCAGCAGTGAGAATTACTCATATTCCAACAGGAATAGTAGTACAATGTCAAACGCAAAGAAGTCAACATCATAATAAAGATGCTGCTTTAAATATGCTTAAGGCAAAACTTGTTGAATTGAAAGAACGCCAGCATAAAGAAAGAATAGAAGATTTAACTGGAGACTTGATGGATAATGGTTGGGGAAGCCAAATTAGATCTTATGTATTTCATCCATATAATATGGTTAAAGATCATAGAACAAATGCAGAAACGGGTAATGTTAATGCAGTGATGGATGGGGAAATTGATATGTTTATGAAAGAATATCTTAGATACAACTCTAATTAAAAAAAGAGTACTTTTATAAAAAAGAGTGCAATGTGCAGAGTGCAGTGAAAAGATAAAAGATTAAAAGATAAAAAAATTAAGAGAATAAAAAATTAAGAGAATAAAAAATTAAAGATAAGGTATGATAATAGTTTAAAGCTTTATAAAGGTTCTCGACGCATAGTCGAGGGCTTTTTATTGTATTAAATATTTTTTTATAGAATCTTTTTCAACAATTGACTTCATTTGCTGAGAAGCTTCTTTTAGAATTAGTAAGCAACTATGAAAGAGATAAAAGGTCTTTATCTAATTTTAAGGAATAAAATTAATCAATTATTAAAAATTTCTTAAAAATTATATGTATAGGACTACATTTATTGACTATAACTAATAGATAGTGATAGAATACTACTGACCGACTGTTCGGTCAAAAAACAAAAATGAGGAGCAATAATTATATGAGCAAAATATCGGAGTATAGTGTTAAAAAGCCAGTTACGATAGTTATGGCAGTACTAATTATAATAATTTTAGGATTTGTGTCACTTACAAATACTACAACAGCATTATTACCAAGCATGAATTTACCTTATGCAGTTGTTTCAACAACTTATATAGGGGCAAGTCCTGAAGAGGTAGAACTTATAGTTACAAAACCAATAGAAAATTCAATGGCTACTGTAAGTAATATTGAAAATATACAATCAGTATCTCAAGAAAATATGTCTATGGTTATCTTAGAATTTAATGAAGATGCTAATATGGATTCAGCGTTGATTGAAATGAGAGAAAATCTTGATATGGTAACTTCTTATATGCCAGAGGAAGTTGGAAATCCGATGGTTATAAAGGTTAATCCAGATATGATGCCTATTATGAGTTTTTCTATGGCATTAGAAGGTAAAAATACTGCAGAGACTAGTACTTGGGTAGATACAATTTTACCTAGAATTGAGAGAATTCCTGGTGTTGCATCAGTTTCATTAACAGGAGATGCTAAAGAAGAAATAAGAATAAGTTTAAATGAAGATAAGATAAAAAAAGTAAATGAAGAAATGAAAGAATTAGCTTTAGAAGAAGCAAAAGAGCAGTTTATTGAAGCAGCAGTAGCTAAAGGTATGTCAGAAGAAATGGCAGCAAATATGGCCCCAACTGAAATTCCTTTTCCAGAAATAGAAATAACTAAAGATATGGTTTCAGGTGTATTAAAAGGACAGAACTTTAATATGCCAGCAGGGTATATTATAGATGAAGGAACAGATTATCTTGTGAGAACTGGAGATAAACTAGAAGATGTTGAAGCAATTGAAGAATTACCTATTTTATCTACGGAATTAATGACAGCAACAGTAGAAGATGTTGCTGATATAGAGATTATTAATTCAAGTGAGAATTCTTACGCTAAAGTAAATGGCGAAGATTCTATTATGCTTTCTATTCAAAAACAGAATAATGCAGTAACAACAGAAGTTGCTCATGCAGTAGAAGAGGAAATTGCAAAAATACTAGATGAATACGAAGGTTCAGAATCTGTAATGCTTATGAATCAAGCAGAATATATTGATATGTCAATAAAATCAATTACAAACAATCTTCTTTATGGTGCATTACTTGCGATTATTGTTTTGATTTTATTCTTAAGAGATTTAAAACCTACATTCATAATTGCACTTGCAATACCAATTAGTGTAATGACAGCTTTCATTATGATGTATTTTGCAGGAATTTCTTTGAATATTATTTCTATGGGTGGATTGGCCTTGGGAATAGGTATGCTTGTAGATAACTCTATTGTAGTAATAGAAAATATATATAGAATGAGAAATAATGGAGTTGGCGCTGTAGAGGCAGCATTGAAGGGATCAACTCAAGTAGCAAGTGCAATAGTTGCATCAACACTTACAACTATATCAGTATTTATACCGGTAGTATTTATGGAAGGTTTTACAGCACAGATATTTATGGAAATGGCGTTAACTATAACATTTTCTTTAATTGCTAGTTTGGTAATTGCTCTTTCATTAGTACCTATGATGGCATCTAAAATGATGTCAAAACCTCAAAAGGAAAGAGATCATAAAGTTTTAGATAAAATGAAAATTGGCTATACTAAAGCACTTGAATTTTCACTTAAACATGGAGCTTTAGTGATGATATTAGTATTTATATTATTTGGAGCAAGTATATATGGAGCATATTCAAATGGAGCAGAATTATTCCCAGAGTCTGACCAAGGGCAAATAAGTGTGCAGGTTGATATGCCAAAAGGAACAGAGTTTGAAAAAACAGCTGAAGCTGTTGATGAAGTAAGTGATTCTATATCAAATATAGAAGGAATAGAAAATGTTAGTTATTATCTAAGTGAAGAAGCGGGTGTTGAATCGTTATTTATGGGTGGTGGTAGTAGTGCTGCTACAATTAATATTTTACTAGAAGACGATAGACAAAAGACAACTAAGGAAATAGCTCAAGATATAAGAGAAAAAACAAATAAACTTGGTTACGAAGTTGTTGTTAGTGAACAGGCCATGGATTTGTCTGCAATGGCTAGCTCAGGTATTTCAATTGAAATAAAAGGAACAGAATTAGATACTCTTGAAAATATTGCACTTGATATAGCTAAGATAGTTGAAGAGGAAGAAGGAACTACAGAAATAGATAATGGTGTTAGTAAAACTTCTCCGGAGCTTAAAATAGAAATAGATAGAGAGAAGAGTATTGAAAATGGATTAACTACAGCACAGGTTTTTGTACAGGTTAGAGAATTGATTGAGGCTGAAGATAAAACTACTACATTATCAATCGATGGATTAGAAAGAGACATTTACGTTTATGGAACTGAGAAAGAAGAAGAAGTAATTGATATTGATACAATAAAAAATTTAGAGCTTGAGTCTCCAATTTCTGAGGAATTAGTAAAGATAGAAGATATAGCTAAAATTTATACTCAATCGGGTTTTGCAAAAATTAATCGTGATAATCAAAGTAGAGCAATAACAATAACTTCAGCAATTGAAGATGGTTATAACGTTAAGTTGGTAGGAACTGAGATAGAAGATAAAATAGCTGATTATGAAGTGCCAGAAGGATATACTGTTGAATTTAAAGGTGAAACAGCAGATATTGAAAAATCAATGGGTGACCTTATGAAGGCTTTATTATTAGCCCTTGTATTAATCTACATGATTATGGCATCGCAATTCCAATCACTTATTTTCCCGTTGATTGTAATGTTCAGTATTCCTTTAGC
>DAOUPR010000214.1 GCA_030626065.1 Clostridium sp.
ATTTATGAGAAAACTATTTCAGGAGGGTGAGTAAATATGTTAACACCAGTAGAAGTAAAAGAATTGTTAATGAATATTGCTAATATGTATATAGAAAAAAAAGAAGAGCTTTCAAAATATGATGCTGTCATAGGTGATGGTGATCATGGAATTACAATGGCTAGAGGTGCTAATGCTGCAAAAGTTAAACTAGAAACAATGGAAGATGGAACATGTAGAGATTATTTTAAAGCTTATGGAAGAACTTTAGTTTCAACATTAGGAGGAGCAATGGGGCCGTTGTTTGGTTCGATTTTCTTGGAATTATCTAAAGCCTGCAAAGAAAAAGAAACATTTGGATTAGAGGAATTTAGTCAAGGAATAAAAAATGCAGAGTTTAAAATCTGTGATTTAGGTGGAGCAAAAGTAGGTGATAAAACAATGGTTGACTCAATTCATCCAACGGCTATAGTCCTTCAAAAAGCAAAAGAAGAGGATGTTTCTTTTAGAGAAGGGGTTGATTTAGCTGTCAAAGCTGCAAAAGAAGGTGTGGAAGCTACTATTCCTCTTAGAGCAAAAAGAGGACGTTCTAGATATTTAGAAGATAAATCAATAGGACATCAAGATGCAGGAGCAACATCTTTTTATTATTTAGTTAGAGAAATTCAAAAATATATAGAAAAATAATTTGTGAATCGAAAAAGATAGAGGCAATTTTATTAAATTTATGGAGAGTGATTTAAGTGATATCTAAGAAATTTATTAATAATCCAGATGATATAGTTGAAGAAACAATTGAAGGGTTTTGCAAAGCGTATAGCGATAAAATAGTAAAATTACCTAACAGTAATGTGGTTGTGAGAAAGAATAGTGAAAAAGGTAAGGTTTCTGTAGTAATCGGTAATGGGTCAGGACATGAACCAGCTTGTATCGGTTTTGTTGGAAAAAATATGCTTGCAGCTAATGCTTATGGTGGGATTTTTGCTGCACCAGGACCAGATACTTTATATGCAGCAATAGAAGAGACTGATAATGGAGAAGGTGTATGTGTATTAATTTCGAATCATGCAGGAGATGTTATCAATTCTAAGATGGCAATAGATATGGCTGAGGATGATGGATTCAAGTGCAAGGGTGTTATTTTATATGACGATATTGCATCAGCACCAAAAGATGAACAAGAAGAGAGAAGAGGAACAGCAGGAACATTATTTAGTTATAAAATAGTTGGGTCTTATGCAGATGCAGGACATAATTTAGATGAAGTAGTAGGAATGGCAAATAAAGTAAGAGAAAACACAAGGACATTAACAGTAGCTACTGTTCCAGGAACTTCACCAATAACTGGATACAAGATGTTTGAAATAGAAGATGATGAAATAGAAATAGGTATGGGAGTACATGGAGAAGCTGCAGCACATACTATGAAAATTGCAACGGCAAAAGAAATTGCAGAGGTTATGTGTGAACAGTTGATTGAAGATAAGCCATATGTAGATGGAGATGAAGTTGCAGTATTAGTTAATGGATGTGGTCAAACTACTTATATGGAATTGTTGATTTTTTATAATGAAGTTGAAAAGATTCTTAATGAAAAAGGAATAAAATCCTATAAACCTGCTATTGGTAACTTTATAACTACTCAAGAAATGGGTGGAATAGCTCTTGCGTTTTGTAAATTAGATGAAGAAATGAAAGAAATGTGGGTAGCAGAAACAGATGCCCCTGGATTTGAAATATAAACTGAATTTAAGATATAAATAAGAGGGTGAATAATTATGAATTTAGTTTCTATGAAAGAATTACTTGAAGGAGCAGAACAAAATGGAAATGGAGTTGCAGCAATTAATGTAAGTAATATGGAGACAATAAATGCTGTGTTAGAAGGAGCATCTATTGCGAAAGCTTCTGTTATATTACAAATTGCCCCTATTCAATTACAAACTCAAAAGGTTAGTTATTATGAAATAGTTCAAATAGTGAAAATTCTTAGCCAAAAATATGATACTAAATTTGCACTCCATTTAGACCATGCAGAAACAGTGAAAGATTGCATAGAAGCAATAGATGCTGGTTTTACATCTGTAATGTATGATGGGTCAAAGGTATCTTTAGAAGAGAATATAAGATGTTCTAAAGAAGTTGTTACGTATGCTAAAGAAAAAGGGATAACTGTAGAAGCGGAGTTAGGTAGAGTAGCTGGTTGTGAAGGAGAGACCAGGGATTCTATAAAATCATTATTAACAGATCCTTCAAAAGCAGCATATTTCTTAGAAAATACAGGTATTGATTGTCTTGCAGTATCAATTGGAAATGCTCATGGAGAATATAAATTTGAGCCAAAACTTGACTTTGAAAGGCTTGAAGAAATACATAATGCAGTTGATATTCCTTTAGTACTGCATGGTGGAACCGGTATACCAGATGAAGATATTAAAAAGGCAATAAAACTAGGTATTAAAAAAATTAATTTCTTTACAGAAGTTGATGGAGAATTTGTAAAAGGATTTGTAGGCGCATATAACGAGAATAATAAGCTTTATATGATGTTTGCTCAAGAAGCAGGAAGACTACAGATGATGAAAAGAGCAATTAATAAAATAAAACTCTGTGCGGAAGATTAGTTTTTCTATAATGGTGTGAAGTGTGAAGAAAGAAGTGACGGATGATTTCCTCATTGTTCTGAAATCTTTTAATTAAATAATACATTTTGCATAGCAAAATTATCCTTAAATACACACTGCACATTCCACTCTTCACACTATTATTAAAGCAATTACATTATTTTATAAGTAATAATATAAGTATAAACAATATCTTTAAATATAGCAAAAGAAGGAGTGGTATTGTGAAAATAGGATTATTATCTTTTGGATTTCCAAATTTCAGATATGACATAGCAGAGGAATATTTAAAAACCTCAATTGAAAAATTACAAAGTGAAAATTACGAGCTTATTTGTAAAAAAAATATTTTAATAGAAGAAAATAAGATTGAAGAAGCTTTAACCGAATTAAAGATGGAAAACATTGACCTTCTTATTATTCAATGTGGTACATATTCTTTTGGAAGTGCAATGACAAAAGTAATTGAATTATTTAGAGAAACTCCTTTGTTATTATGGGGATTCAGAGAACCTTATATAGAAGGTTTTCGTGGATTACCACTTAATTCGCTATGTGGGTTAAATATGTATGGTAGTTTTCTCAAAAAAGCAGATAAAAAGTATAGCTATGTTTATGGTAATGTACATGAAGAAAAAGTATATGAAAAAATTAAGAATACAATAAAAGCTATAGAAATAAAGACAAAATTAAATAAAAGTAAGTTCTGCGTTATTGGTGGAAGGGTACCTGGATTTTATCTTTCAAATGCCGATGAACTTCGTTTCAGATTTGAAATAGGACCTGAAATAAGATATTACTCTATTGCTAGTTTATTGAATGATGCTGAAAAAATTGACGAGAAGCGAGTACAGGCTGAAGTTTCTAAAATGAAAAAAGAAGTAGATATAATTACAACTAGAGATGAAATGCTTATGAAGTCAGCTAAAATTTATTTGGCTATAAAGGATGTTAAGGAAGAGAATGAGATAGATGCTTTTACAATCAAGTGCTGGCCAGAATTCCAGTCACTTTATAATTGCTCTGTTTGTGGTGTTGTTTCTAGATTGAATAATGAGGGAATAATGACTTCTTGTGAAGGTGATATTACTGGCCTTGCAACTATGTATATACAATATTTGATTTCTGAGGAGCCAAGCTTCTTCGCTGATTTAGTTAATATAAATGAAGAAGGCATTGCTAAGGTTTGGCATTGTGGACCAGCTCCATTATGTCTAGCTAAAGAAAACTGTACTACAAAGTATATAGAACATCCAACAATAAAGCAAGGTATGGGATTTGCCACTGAATTTAAGCTGAAGCAAGGAAAGCTGATTATGCTTAAACTTAAAGAAGGAAAAGAAAATTATCAATTATTTATGGCAAAAGGTACTGGAATTGAAGAAGATAGAGACCTAGTAGCAAATCAAGCAGATATAAGATTTGATTCAGCTCCTGAAAAAGTTATAGATACCATTATGACTTATGGAATAGAACATCATTATGCCATTGTGTACAACGATATTGAGAAAGAACTATTAGAAGTTTGCAAGTGGTTAGACGTAGAAATAATTAAAGCATAACAGGAGGATAAATATGAAACAAGATAAATTTTTATATGCAGCAGGATACTACCCTTTAATGCATGAAAAAAAGGACTGGAGACACGACTTAGAGTTAATGAAAAAGTCGGGAATAAATTTAGTGCGTACAGCGGAGTTATTTAATACATGGGATCGTATTGAACCTGAAAAAGGGAAATTTAATTTTGAATTTTTAGATGAATTCTTCGATTTATGTAAGGAATATGAAATTAAAATACTATTAGGTACAGGTACTGCATCTCCACCATATTGGATTCATAAAGAATATCCAGATGTTAATATATTAAATAATCATGGGGAGCAATACCCTAATAACGTATCTTATACCTGGGCTTGTATTGACCACAAAGGGTATTTAAAGGAAAGTGAAAGATACATATCCGTACTTGTAAATAGATATAAAGACCACCCAGCTTTGTATGCATATCAGATTCACAATGAAATAGGGTATCCTTTTATGCCTTTGAAAGAAGGAGAAATAGATATTTATTGTTATTGTGACCATACACAGAATAATTTCCGTAGCTGGTTAAAGAAAAAATATAAAACCCTTGAGGCATTGAACTTTGCATATAGATGGGGAGCAACAAATACATGGCATAGTACTTGGGAAGAAATCGAACCTCCAAGAACAAAACCAGCTAGTTGGTCAAGTGTTACTAGATGGCTTGATTGGAGATTATTCTCAATGCAAAATTATGTTAACTTTGTTAGCTGGCAGAATAAACTTATTAAAGAAATAGATTCAGAACATACAACTACTACTAATATATTTTTCTTGAAATCTCAAGACCCATTAGGAGTTTTGATTGCCTTGGACCAATTTGAAATGGCAAAAGTTGTAGATTGTGTAGGATATGATTTGTATCCGGGTAGTGGTAATAAATTAGATAAAATGCCTGAATTCTCATCTATGTTTTTAGATATGGCAAGAAGTACTTCTAAACCACTTGGGAAAGATTATTGGTTATTAGAAACAGAAAGTGGACCTATAAATGGATGGGTAATGGGTCCTAGTAGAAATGTAAAAGGATTTGATTTAGTTAGAAATGTATTTGAAGCAATAGCTCATGATGCAAAAGCAACATTATATCAAGGATGGAGAGAATGGGATTTTCAACCTATTCACTGGGGTGCTATAGTTGATTTAGATGGTAATCCAACAGAAAGAACTGATGCAGCGGGCAAAATAGGTACTATATTAAATAAACATGGCAAAGATATTGTAGATTCTAATAATCCAAAAGGAGATATAGCAATATTAATATCTAAAGAAAATGCTATAGTTATGAATGGAATGGGACAGGAGAAATTTCTCTTATC
>DAOUPR010000177.1 GCA_030626065.1 Clostridium sp.
AAAGCATAAAGCATAAAGCATAAAGCATAAAGCATAAAGCATAAAGCATAAAGCATAAAGCATAAAACATAAAACATAAAACATAAAACATAAAGCATAATACAAGAAACATAATTTATAATACATAATATAAAATACACTATTCAAAATATGTAGTGTACAATGAAGAAGATGTTGGATATAATTAAGGATGATTTACTCATTCTTGGGAAATTGATAAAGATTCATAGTAGTTTACAATAAACAAACAAGGGGGATGAAACAATGAGAAAAGTAAAGTTTATATATAATCCTTATTCAGGTGAGAATACAATAATATGTGATATTGATAAAGTTATTAAAATACATCAAAAGTATAATTATGAAGTTATCCCTTTTAGATTATATAATGAAGTTGAATTAAGTGATGGATTTGAAGACATAGAAGAGGATTACGAGTATATCTTAGTAGCTGGAGGAGATGGGACAGTCGATATTATAGTTAATTATATGAAGAAAAATAATATTGATTTACCTTTAGGAATTTTACCGACAGGTACAGCAAATGATTTTGCTAAATTTATAGGTATACCAAGTAATGTTGAAAAAGCTTGTGAACAAATTATAAATTCAGAAGTAAAGGGTGTTGATTTAGGGAAAATCAATGATAGATATTTTATAAATGTGGCAAGTACAGGTTTATTTACTGATGTATCTCAAAAAACAGATGTGAATTTAAAGAATACTATTGGGAAATTAGCTTATTATGTTAAAGGAATAGAGCAGTTACCAAAATTCAGAAAGTTAAAAGTTAATGTTGAATCAGAAGAAAAGGTTTATGATGGAGATATGTATTTAATGCTTGTATTTAATGGAGCGACAGCGGGTAATTTCAAATTTGCATATAAAGCGGACTTAATGGATGGATTATTAGATGTTATAATTTTTAAAGCAAATCAGATAACTAATATAGTACCACTTTTAATTAAATTATTAAGAGGTGAATATTTAGATTTTGATAAAAGCATATTCTATTTTAAAACGTCTAAGCTTAGAATAATATGTGATGAAAAGATTGCAACTGATATTGATGGAGAAAAGGGTCCGGATTTTCCTTTGGATATTGAATGTATAAAAGGTGATTTAAAAATACGAGGAATTGTAAAATTCTAAGAAAATATGAATAATATCAATGTGGAATAAATATTTATTAAATATAGCAATAAATCAAGGAAGGAATTATGGTATATATTTATTTAGCACTGATTTTGTTAGCAATAATACTAATTTATATTGGAATAGAAGATTGCAATAAATTTGCACCTTCAAAAATTAAATTTCTTTGTAATATAGTATACTTAGGTTTACTCATAAGATTTATTATTTTATTTTTATTTACTGTTTGGAACGATATAATATATGTGTATTATATTAGCCCGGCTTATTTTTTGAATTATTTAGTAATCCCAATTGCTGCGTTGATATCATATTATGTGTTAATTAGAAGTAATACAGCTAAATTTGTTTTAATTATAAGTTTAAGTGCTTTTATTTTTATTCAGTACATAATAAGCAATATTATTTGCGATGCTAGTTTATATACAAATAGCTCTTTTGGGTATTCATTCTCATTAAATCATATGAATATTTTAAATATTATGTATGTAATAATTTTTTTACTGATTTTAATAATAACATTGATAAATTATAAGAAAATAAAAGATGGTTTTGGCAAAAAAATGTTATTGATTTCATGTGTATTCACTATTGTTGAAGGAATGATATTTATAATGAAGGCAAACTTTTTTCCTGTGTTATTAATAAATGATATATGCTGGATGCTAACATTGAACTATTGTATGAAAAAGCTAAAGAGGTAAAATAGTTATCTCTTTAGCTTTAATTTTTAGTTTTTCCTTTAACTTTTATTAGATTTTTCTTTTTTATTTTTATGTTTCTTAAAAGACTGCTGTTTCTTTGGTGGATATGGTTTGATTAAACAGTGTTTATCATACCCTATTAAATCCTCTCTATTTGCCTTAATTAAAGCTTTTTTTACTATTTTATGATTTTCAGGTAAATTGAACTGAAGTAGTGCCCTTTGCATTCTTTTTTCTTCTTCTGTATCTGGAATATAAACTTTTTCATTTGTCAAGGGATGAATCCCTGTATAAAACATAGTAGTTGAAAGACTACCTGGTGTAGGATAAAAATCTGAAACTTGTTCAGGTGTATAATTCATTTTTTTGATATAAAGAGCTAGCTCGATAGCAACATTTAAATCAGATCCAGGATGACTTGCTATCAAGTAAGGAACAAGATATTGTTTTAATCCTAGTTGCTTATTGGTAGATTCATATTTTTGTTTAAATCTTTCGTATACTGCATTCTCTGGTTTTCCCATAAGCTTTAAAACTTTATTATTTATATGTTCTGGCGCAACCTTTAATTGTCCGCTTATATGGTACTCACATAATTCTTTGAAAAACTGGTCATCTTTATCATACATCAAGTAATCGAAACGAACTCCAGACCTTACAAATACTTTTTTAATATTAGGTAGTTTACGGACTTTTCTTAATACGTGAAGATAATCGCTATGATCTACCTTTAAATTTTTGCAGGGTTTAGGTGAGACACATTGTTTATGAGCACATGTTCCATTTTCATTTTGTAAATCACAGGATTTATTTCTGAAATTTGCTGTAGGACCACCTATATCGTGAATATATCCTTTGAAATCGTCTAATGTGGTGAGAAGTTTTGCTTCATCCACAATAGATTCTTCTGATCTCTTTTGAATTATTCTACCTTGGTGAAAATTTAAAGCACAAAAGGAACAACCACCAAAACAGCCACGATGACTAGTTATTGAAAATTTAATTTCATTTAATGCATCAATACCCCCAGCTTCTTTGTATATAGGATGAAAATCTCTTGTAAAAGGTAGATTATATACATTATCCATTTCATCAACAGATAAAGGTGCTTGTGGTGTGTTTTGAATTATAAATTCATTACCATGCTTTTGAGCTAGTGTTTTTCCTCTTATAGGGTCTTGTTCATAGTATTCAAGCTTATAGCTTTCAGCATATTTTAATTTATCTTCTAAACATGATTCATAGGATGGTATTTCAATAAAGTCTTTTATATTATCTAAAGTTTTAGTTTTAAATACAGTTCCATTTATATTAGTTAAATCATGTATGTTTTTACCATACTTCATTAAATTAGCTATTTGAATAATTGTTTTTTCGCCCATTCCAAAAACTAAAAGGTCAGCTTTGGAATCCATAAGGATACTTCTTCTTACCTTATTAGACCAATAATCGTAGTGAGCAAATCTTCTAAGGCTAGCTTCCATACCACCAATTATTATAGGAACATCTTTATATGCCTCTCGAGCTCTATTAGAGTATACGATTGTTGCTCTATCAGGTCTAAGACCCATTTTGCCGCCTGGAGAATATAAGTCTTTTCTTCTTCTTTTTTTAGAAGAAGTATAGTGATTAACCATTGAATCCATATTTCCAGAAGATATTAAAAATCCATATTTAGGTTTACCAAGTTTTTTGAAATCGTCAACACTATTCCAATTAGGTTGAGCTATTATTCCTACATTAAAGCCTTCGGATTGTAAAACTCTGCCTATTAAAGCAGCACTAAAAGAGGGGTGGTCTACGTAGGCATCTCCCCAAATTAAAACGAAATCCAATTCATCTATATTTTGTTTTTTCATGTCATTTTTAGAAATAGGTAAAAAAGTAGTTGTTTTTTCCATTTTATTATCCTCCAAATATATAGAATTTCTAAATAAACTAGTTAGTTTTATACGGAAATTCTAAAGCAAATATAATAGTAACATATAAGAATGTAAATATGAAGTAAAATATATTTTGTGGAATATTTTTTAGTCATACTATGCTAACAATTATCATATAATGAAATTGGGCGAAGTTTTATGCGCAAAATTATTGAATTTATTTATAAAAGAATTTATAATTGATATAGAAAATAATAAGTGAGGTGAACTTTCAATAATGGACGCTGGGCCTTATAGTTCGAAAAATATAATAAAATTGAATAATGTGCAGTGGGATATTTATATGTTTTATAACTAGAATTAAAAGTTGAGAATTAATTATTATAATTTTGAACTTTTAACTCTATGCATATGGATATTTCACTGTAGAAGGAGGAATATCCATGAAAAGATTAAATAGCTTTTATCTAAGTGAGATTTTAGGCAGAAAGATTATTGACGAGTATGGAGATTGTATTGGAAAGCTAGTGGATGTTTATGCTATAACAACTAACGGATATCCTAAAGCCATAGGGTATAAAGTTAAAAAGGACGGGGAAGAGTATAACTACGAGTTTAGAAGTATCGATTTCGTTCAAAACGGTAAAAACATACAAATACAAGTAAGAATGGTGAAGGATATAATTCCGAGAGAATACACGTTTCTACTACAAAGAAATTTAATGGATAAGCAAATTATTGATGTTAATGGAAAGAAAGTAGTTCGTGTTAATGATTTAAGAATAGCAATTATAAATGGAGAAATTAGAGTTTTAGCAGTTGAAACAGGAGCTCTTGCTTTGAGTAGAAGATATAATCTATCATTTATTGTGAGAACTTTTTCTAAGCTTTTGAGGAAAGAATATAAGGATACTGTGGTTATGTGGGATGATGTTGAATCATTAGAAGTTATACATGATGGTTTGAAAGTCTCTGTTCCCTATAAAAAGATATCACGATTGCACCCTGCAGATATAGCGGATATCATAGAAGAAGTTGACATGAAATATAGAAATAAAATATTTGAGAGTTTAGACAAATCAATAGCTGCAGATACTTTAGAAGAAATTGAAAGAGATGTCCAGGCAGATTTGATTGAATCCCTAGATCATTCTAGAATAAAAGAATTATTGGTAAATATTCCGAATGATGAAATCGCAGATATTCTTGAAGAAGTAGATGAGAAAACTGCTGAGAAAGTATTATTAAATCTTGAAAATGATGATGAAGAAATAGTAAGAGGGTTAATGGAATATGATGATCAAACATGCGGTAGTGTAATGACTACGGATCATGTTGCCTTTAATTTAAATATTGAAGTTGGAGAAATTATAGACCTTTTAAGAGAAGTAAAACCTGATGAGAGAGTGTTACATTATATATATATCATTGATGAATACAAAAAAATTCAAGGAATAGTATCTATAAGGGATTTGGTACTTGCTGACCCCAAAAATAAGATTAAAGAACTGATGGAAAAAGATGTGATTAACGTAATAGATGAGGAACATATTAATTCAGCTATTAAGAAATTTATAAAATATGATTTAGTTGCGATACCAGTAATTAATTTAGATGAGAAATTGCAAGGTGTTGTACTTATTAATGATGTTTTAGATGAGATTTTTAAAGAAGGATGGACTAAGTTTTTGAAGAAAGCCGTCTAATAAAAAAGTACTCTAAAATATATAAAAACTCGTAAGTTAGTAACTTGCGAGTTTTTTTTGTGTTATTTTTTAAAAAATTGCACAAAATAGAATCAAATAGAGGTTTTATTTTAGAATATCGTTGATATTTATAAAATTGTTTAAATAAGAATGTGTAAGGCTTATTAAATCAATTAGCAATTTCCAATTTGAAATTTGCAATTGAGGATGATTTTGCTACGCAAAATCTTTAATTATTAAATTAATTTAAAGATTTTCTGACCAAAGGGAAAAAAATCAACATTAATTGCAAATTGAACATTGCAAATTGCAAATTATATATTGGAGGGTACATATTATGAAGATAAAAGATTATTATAAAAGGATAGCGGTATTGACTTTTGCATTAATAGTTTCATTTGTAGCTACAACAGTATATTTAAGACCGTATAATAATGCTTTAGAAGCTGTTGTATATAAGTATGGGTCTAAAGATGAAGTTGTTTCTCAAATTCAAACAAAATTAAAGAAATGGGGATATTATAGTTATTCAGTAGATGGCATATATGGGTATCAAACATATACGTCTGTGAAATATTTCCAAAGAAAGAATGGTTTAGGAGTTGATGGAGTGGCAGGTCCCAAAACTTTAGCAGCGTTAGGCATTAATGCAGGTTCAGGAGGAGATGGAGGATCATCAGGAAATTCATCATCAAATGATCAAAATTTGATGCTACTAGCAAGAATTATAAATGGAGAGGCTAGAGGAGAACCATATGAAGGTCAAGTAGCTGTAGGGGGTTGTGTTCTGAATAGAGTTTCAGATTCAAGATTTCCTTCTACTATAGCAGGTGTTATATATCAACCAGGAGCATTTACTGCAGTAGCAGATGGACAGATTAATGCAGCATTAAAGCAAACTTCAGTTAAAGCAGCTCAAGATGCTCTCAATGGATGGGACCCATCAGGGGGAGCAGTATATTATTTTAATCCAGCTACAGCAACAAGTAAATGGATCTGGTCAAGACCACTTATAAAAGTTATTGGAAAGCATAGATTTTGTAGTTAAACACTTCTTTATTAAACAAGAGTGTAATGTGCAATTTGCAATTTGCAATTAAAAGATTAAAAGATTGAAAGATTGAAAGATTGAATATAAGATGATAAAAGTTAAGGTATGTGTATTATGTATGAAGTAATTAATTAAAGATTTTCTGACCAAAGGGAAGAAAATCATCCACAATTGTGCAGTGTGCATTGTGCATTATATAATTGCTATGCTATAATTTAGTTGTTGAATA
>DAOUPR010000033.1 GCA_030626065.1 Clostridium sp.
CTGAAGGATATACTGTAGAGGATATAGCTGGAATTTTAGAAGAACAAGATGTTATAAGTAATGAACAATTTTTAAGTTTTTGCAGGGAATACAAAAATCCAATAATAAAAATTGACAATAATGAAGTTAGATATGAAATAGAAGGATTTTTATTTCCAGATACATATATGTTTAAAGAAAACTCATCTGCAGAAACTGTTGTAGGTAAAATGATTGATAGATATAGAGAAGTTATGGTTGAAATAGCAGGAAGTCAAGAATATTCGAGTGAAGAAATTTATAAATTTATAACTATAGCTTCAATGATTGAAGAAGAAGCAAAAATTGATGAGGAAAGAAGTCTTGTATCATCTGTTATCTATAATAGAATAGAAAAAGAAATTCCTTTGCAATTATGTGCTACTGTTATATATGCTTTAGGATATCATAAAGATGTTTTGCTAAATGATGATTTAGCAATTGATTCTCCATATAATACATATCAAAATTCAGGTTTGCCAGTTGGACCTATTACAAATCCAGGTAAAGCATCAATTGAAGCAGCTATAAACCCTGAGGATACAAATTATTTGTATTATGTTTATGATAATGATGGGAAACATTATTTTACTGACAACTATAATGATTTTTTAGCAGCAAAACAGAGATATAAAGAGAACAATTAATAAATTGGAGGAAATAATGGACGGAATTACTTACGACCATATTGATAATTATTTAAGATCATTGATAAATTTTAATGAAGATATTTTGGATGATTTAGAAAACTATGCACATATTAATAATGTACCTATTGTTCAAAAGGAAGTTGCAAATTTAATAAGGTTTATTATTAATATAAAAAAACCTATGAATATTTTAGAACTTGGAACAGCAATAGGCTATTCGTCTATATTGATGAATATTGCAAGCGAGAATAGATGTAAAATCACAACAATTGAGCGTAGTGATAAAATGTATGATATTGCTGTAGATAATATAAAAAAATGTAATATGGATAAGTCAATAAATGTAATTAAGGGAGATTGTTTAGAAGTAATTCAAACTCTTGATCAAAAATTTGATTTAATATTTATTGATGCAGGTAAAGGACATTATAATCATTATTTGCCACATTGTCTTAGATTATTAAAAGATGATGGGATGATAATATCTGATAATGTGTTATTTAGAGGAATGGTAGCTTCGGATGATCTTGTAATTAGACGAAAAATAACCATAGTAAAAAGAATGAGAGAATATCTAAAGGAAATTAGTATAAGAGAAGATTTGAATACAACAATTCTACCTATTGGAGATGGAGTTGCTATTACTTTAAGGAGGAATAATAAATGAATAAACCTGAATTATTAGCTCCAGCAGGTAATTTAGAAAAACTAGTTACTGCAATTGATTTTGGGGCAGATGCTGTTTATTTAGGTGGTAATAGATTAAACTTGAGAGCATTAGCTAATAATTTTTCTATAGAAGATATGAAAAAAGGTGTAGAATATGCTCATGAAAGAGGAAAAAAGGTTTATGTAACATTAAATGTTTTTCCTCATGAAGAGGATTTTATAGGCTTGGAAGAGTATTTGATGGAATTAAAAGAAGCGGAAATAGATGCTCTTATTGTTTCAGATCCTGGGATTATTATGACTGCTCAAGAAATTGCTCCGGAATTAGAACTTCATCTTAGTACTCAAGCTAATAGTGTGAATTATAAGTCTGCACAATTTTGGTTTAATCATGGAATAAAAAGAATAGTACTTGCTAGAGAATTGAGTCTTGAAGAAATAAAAGAGGTTAGAAAAAAATTACCAGAAGAGTGCGGAATTGAAACTTTTGTTCATGGTGCAATGTGTATGTCTTATTCTGGAAGATGCTTATTATCAAATTATATGACAGGTAGAGATGCTAACAGAGGTAGGTGTGCTCAACCTTGTAGGTATAAATATTATTTGATGGAAGAAAAAAGGCCAGGAGAGTACTATAATATTGTTGAAGATGATAAAGGAACTTACATAATGAATTCAAAGGATTTATGTATGATTGAGCATATTCCAGAGCTTATAGAATCAGGGATTAATTCTCTTAAGATAGAAGGTAGAATGAAAAGTACTTTCTATGTGGCTTCTATTGTGAAAGCTTATAGGCAAGCCATAGATAGTTATTTTGATAATCCTAAAGAATATATGTTAAGAAATGAATGGAAAGATCTTTTGAATAAACCAAGTCATAGAGTATACACTACAGGTTTTTATTTTGATGAAGAGGTTAAACAAAATGCAAATTCATCGGAGTATATTAGAGATTATGATGTGGTAGGTATTGTGTTACGCTATGATAAAGATACTAAAAGAGCAGTAATAAAACAAAAGAATAGAGTATTTAGTGGTGATGAAGTTGAAGTTTTAAGGCCAGAAGGAGACGATTTTTCTGTACATTTGATGAATATTAAAAATGGAACAGGTGAATTAATTGAAGCTGCTAATCAAGCAGCCATGATATTTGATGCAGAGGTTAATATTGAATTGAAAGAAAAAGACATACTAATTCTGAAAAAGGGTGATGAGTAATGGTTAAGCCTGTATTAATAGGAATTGCAGGGGGTACAGGTTCTGGGAAAAGTACTGTTGCAAATGAAATATACAGAAGTTTTACTAAAAAATGTATTGCTAAAATAGAACAAGATTCTTATTATAGAGATCAGAGTGATTTAACTTTTGATGAAAGAACAAAAACTAATTATGATCATCCGGATGCTTTTGATACAAATTTGTTAGTTGATCAATTAAGTGACTTGATAGATGGAAATGCTATAGAGAAACCTATATATGATTTTTCTATTCATAATAGAATTGATGATACAATTAAAGTTGAGCCTAGAGAAATTATAATACTGGAAGGTATATTAATTCTTCAGGAAGAAAGAATTAGAGATTTGTTAGATATTAAAATATATGTTGATACTGATGCTGATGTAAGAATTATAAGAAGAATATTAAGAGATATGAGAGAAAGAGAAAGAACTTTAGAATCAGTTATTGAGCAATATTTAAACGTTGTAAGGCCTATGCACCTTCAATTTGCAGAACCGACGAAAAGGTATGCTGACATTATTGTGCCAGAAGGTGGACATAATAAAGTAGCTATAGATATTATAGTAGCAAAAATAAGACAAATATTACAAGAAAATAAACTTAAATGAATAAAAAAACATCTCTTTGGAAAGTAATTCTAAAGAGGTGTTTTTATGTTTGGAAATAAATATATAATAAAAAAAAGAATTAAAAGTTTATTTGTTATTGTAGGAGTATTATTATCTTTATTAGCTTTAAGGCTCTATTTCATTATGGATAAGAGTGGGGAGGAATTAGCGGCTATAGCTGATGCGCAAATAACAATAAAAGAGCCCATAGGTGAATTAAACTATAATCTTCTTGATTGTAATGGAAAAGATTTATTGAAATACAAAGAAAAATATTATTTTTGTGTTATTTCTAATTTATTTTCAAAAAATAACTATAATACAAAATTGGATGATTTACTCGCAACGAATATAATTTTAAAGAAATATAATAAGGAATATGATTTGATAAATATTGATGTTGATAGCTTTGAAAAGGTCATATGGGAAGTGGATGAAAAAACTTATGGTGAGTTAAAAGAAATTGAAGGGGTTAAGGGTGTTTATACTTATAGTTATAAAGAGGTGAATGATAAATATAGAGAAAGTAGCATTGAAAATATCATAACTAATCCTATTTATTATAAACCAGAGACTAATGATGATGGAGAGACTATTTATGTAGAAACGAAAAAACCACAAAACTCTTTAGAAGGAGAGATTATAAAAAAGACTTTGCAAAATGGGTATGTTAATGATATTTTCAAAATAGATGAATCTGGAGCAATAGAAAATGTTAGCACTGAAATATCTAAAGAAAACTTAGATGTTGTTTTAACTTTAGATGAAGAAATTCAATTAAGAATTGAAGAAGTAATTAATGATGAAAAGTATAAAGATAATAAACAAATTGGTGTAATAGTAATGGAAAGTGATACTGGGAAAATTAGAGGGTTGGCTCAAAAGGATTATTATAATGATGCAAATATTATACTAGGAACTGGAGATGTTACATTTCACCCGGGTTCGATTTTTAAAATTATTGTAGAAGAAGCTGGATTAGAAGAAAAAATAATAGATTTGAATAAGACATATTACCTCGTATACAATGATATTTATGATCATTTTGATTCGTATCCTATGAAAATCACAGAAGCTTTTATTAAATCATCAAATAATGTATTTAGCCAAGTTGGTGAGGAAGTAACACTCAACATAATTAATGAATACGCAGAAAAACAAGGCTTAAATGAAAAAGTACTTAATATGTGTAGTGAAAACAATGGTTTTTATGATAGTAATATTAATGTGGGGCAAACATCCATAGGGCAAGGGCATGGAATAACACCAATTGAAGCTATTTCTATTCCAAATACTATTATAAATGAAGGGAAGTATGTAAAACCTACTATTGTAGAAGGATATGCTGATAGTTCAGGAAATATTATTGAAAAAGAAAACATTATAGAAAAAAGGGTTATTTCTGAAACCAATGCAAATATTATTAAAAATCAAATGATTAGTGTCGTACGAGAAGGAACAGGAAAAAAAGCATACTCTAGTTATATAGATTTAGGTGGGAAAACAGGCACAGCAGAATGCGTAGATGAAGGCGATTTCATTTCGATAGAAAAAGATTACGATGATGAAGAATTTAATGAATTATGGTTTGCTGGTTTTTTTGAAGTTAACAATAAATACTACAGTATGATTGTTTTTATACCTCACAGTGAAGAAAAAGTCTATGGTGGTGATGTTTGTGCACCTATTTTTAAAGATATTGTAGAAAATCTTTATACATATTTACAATAATTTATGCACTTTTTACTATGTTACATCATATTATAATAATAAGCACTCTCTGGAGGAATAACAACGTGTTTATTGTTCAAAATTTATTTCAGCTATTAGGTAGTGTTGTATTCTTTACAGCTTATGTTAGTAATGGCAATTCATTCCCTAAACCTCTTAAGGAACAAGAAGAAAAAATATATATTAAGAAACTCAAATCAGGTGATTCATCAGCAAAAACTGTTTTGGTTGAAAGAAATCTGAGATTAGTAGCACATATAGTTAAAAAGTATTCTTATCCTTATAAAGATGTAGAGGATTTGATTTCAATTGGGACTATAGGATTGATCAAAGCCATAGATTCTTTTGATGATACTAAAGGAACCAGATTAGCGACTTATGCTGCGAGATGTATAGAAAATGAAATACTTATGCTCATAAGAAACAACAAAAAAACTAAAAATGAGATATATCTTCAAGATCCAATAGGAATAGATAAAGAAGGTAACGAAATATCATTGATAGATATATTAAGTAGCAATGAAGAATCAGTCGTTGATAAGGTTGAAAACTTAATTGAAATACGTAAACTTTATAAAAATATTCAGAAGTGTCTTTCTGAAAGAGAAAGAATAATTATTGAACTGAGATATGGTCTTTATAATGGAGATTCCAAAACACAAAGGGAAATTGCAAGTATGTTAGAGATTTCGAGATCCTATGTTTCTCGAATAGAAAAAAGAGCTTTAAAAAAACTATATAAGGAATTTAATAAGAAAAATATTAATTTTTAGAGTACTTTATTATTAAATATTTAAATTATACTTTTTTTATTACTGAAAATTTGATAAAATATAGTAAAAGCGTTTTATAGATGAAATTTCTGCAAGAAGTACACTAAGGGAGGAAAACTGTGGTATCTTTAAATGAATTATTGGAACTTACTGTTAATAAAGGGGCTTCGGATTTACATTTAACTGTCGGTATTAATCCAACATTAAGGGTTGATGGAGAGTTAGTGATTTTAGATCAAATAAAAAAATTATCACCTAGAGAAACTGAAACTTATTCTAGGGAAATTTTAGGAGAACATTATAATAGTTATGTAGAAAAAGGAGAGGTAGATACATCTTATTCTATTCCAAGATTGGGTAGATTTAGAGTTAATGTATATAAACAACGAGATAGTGCAGCAATAGCTATAAGGGTGGTTGGTTTAAAAATGCCTACTTTGACTAAGTTAAGTATGCCACCGGTTATAAAAGAGCTTACAGAAAAAAGGAGAGGTCTTGTTGTTGTAACTGGTCCAACAGGAAGTGGTAAAAGTACTACGTTGGCGGCAATGATTAATGAAATAAATACAACAAGGGCTAATCATATAATTACATTAGAAGATCCTATAGAATTTTTGCATAAGCATAACAAATCCATTATAAACCAAAGAGAAATCGGTCGAGATTCGAGTAGTTATGGTGCAGCGCTAAGAGCTGTATTAAGAGAGGATCCAGATGTAATTTTGGTTGGAGAAATGAGAGATTTAGAGACAATTTCTATTGCTATTACGGCTGCTGAAACAGGACATTTAGTTTTGTCAACGTTACATACAATAGGTGCTGCAAAAACTATAGATAGAATTATTGATGTATTTCCACCATATCAACAACAACAAATTAGAATGCAACTTGGTGCGGTACTACAAGGGATAGTTTCACAACAGTTGATTCCAAAGAAAAATGCTGATGGTCGTGTTGTTGCACTTGAAACAATGATTACAACGCCTGCTATTCAAAATTTAATAAGAGAAGGTAAAACACATCAAATACAATCATCAATTCAAACAGGAGCAAAATATGGAATGAAAACAATGGATTCAAGTTTAATTGAATTGTATAAAGATGGATTGATAAGTTATGATGATGCATTAACTTATGCAATGGATATAGAAATGTTTAAAAGATTGGTATCAATTTAAAACACACTTTTAAGTGTGTTTTTTATTCCGTAGAAAAGCATTTTCTATTTTATTTTCAAAGTGTGCTGAGACAAGTGATTTATCTGTGGAAAGATAATATTTCTTAGCAAATTGTATTTATAAAGGGGTTGCTTTGGGAAAAATTATTTAGTATAATTAAAAAAACTATTTAAATTTGGAAATAATCAAATAAATTTTCAAGATTAGAAGGATAATTGAAGTTTTTGTTGAATATTATATACATCCAGGTTTAAGGAGGAAATATAATGGATGACTGTATAGTATCACTTGATATTGGTTCAAGTTGTATATATGGTGCTGTTGGAAAAATTGATGAAGAAAATTCATTACATATACTTGGTATAAACTCTGTTAAATGTAATGGATTGAGAGATGGTATAGTAATAGATATTGACGAAACATCTAAAGCAATTATTAAATGTCTAAATAATTTACAGAGAATAACGGATATTAAAATTGATGAGGTTTTTGTATCATTATCCAATGGAATCATAGAAATAGTACAAAACAAAGGAATTATAGCAATTTCATCTTCCAATAAAGAAATTAAAGAAAAAGATTTATACCGTGTTTTGAATGCAACTAAAATACTATCACTTTCCACAGAAAAAGAAATAGTGGGGTTAATACCGCGACAGTATTTAGTAGATGGTTTTGAAAACATTCAAGAACCAATTGGAATGAGCGGAACTCGCTTGGAATTAGAAGCTTTTGTAGTTACAACAAAATCAAATATTATTAATAATTTCAGAAAAAGTGTAGAAAAAGCAGGTGTTTCAATTATTGGAGAAATTTCTGCAGCACAAGCATTAAGCCATATTGCTATCGATAGTTTTGATAAGAGTTCTTCCGTATTGCTGATTGATTGTGGTTTTGATAAAACAGATTATTCTGTGTTTAAAGACGGAAAATTAATATTTATCAATCAATTAAGTATGGGAGGTAACAGTATTACTAAAGATATTGCATACTGTATGAAGATTTCTAATAAAGAGGCAGAGCAATTAAAAAACAAATATGGACAATTAAGTATAAATAATGATATTATAAAAGAAAGCAAATTTAATAATATTGATTCTTGCGTAACAGAAGAAGATAAGAATCAATTTTTAAATTGTATTATTAATGCAAGAGCAGAAGAAATTTTAAATACTATTAGAAACGACCTTGAGAAGAATTTATTATTTAAAAATATAAATTCAGTTGTTTTTGTGGGTGGGGGTTTAGCTTTATTTAGTGATATTGTAGAATTTTCTAAAGTAATTTATAATAAAAATGCTGGTGTAGGGTATCCAGATATTTTTGGAGCTTCAAATCCTAAATTTTCGCTTTCAGTTGGTATGATAGTCGATGTTTATGGGTCTATATGTAAAAACATGAAATTATCACAAGATAATGAAAACTATAATTTAAGTTTAAAAAATGGTACAAATAATAGTGAACAAAAAGAAAAGTTTATAAATAAAATTAGAAACTTTTTTAATGATTATTTTTTTTAGTAGGGAGGTCTAAATGTGTTAGATTTTGATGTTGATGTACAATCATTTGCTCAAATAAAAGTTATTGGCTGTGGTGGTGGTGGAAATAATGCAGTTAATAGAATGATAAAAGAAGGATTAAAGAATGTAGAGTTTATTGGAATAAATACAGATAAACAAGCCCTTACAGTGTCACATGCTTCTCAGAAAATTCAAATAGGAGATAAATTGACAAGAGGTTTAGGGGCAGGTGGGAATCCTGATGTTGGAAAAAAATCCGCTGAAGAAAGTAAAGATGAAATTATGAGTGCTATCAAAGGTGCTGATATGGTATTTATAACTGCAGGTATGGGCGGAGGTACTGGAACAGGAGCGGCTCCGGTAGTTGCTGAAATTGCTAAGTCATTGGGAATATTAACTGTAGGTGTAGTTACTAAACCATTTCCTTTTGAAGGTAGAAAAAGGATGCTTAATGCAGATCAGGGTATTAAAGAACTAAAAGAGGTAGTTGATACTTTAGTTACAATACCAAATGAAAAATTATTAACTATGGTTGATAAAAAAACACCATTATTACAAGCATTCAAACATGCTGATGATGTTTTAAGACAAGGTGTACAAGGGATATCTGACTTAATTACAATACCAGGATTAGTAAATTTGGATTTTGCAGATGTAAGAACAATTATGCTTAATCGTGGATTGGCACATATGGGTGTAGGTGTTGGAACTGGAGATAATAGAGCTCAAGATGCAGCCAAATTGGCAATCTCTAGTCCTTTGCTTGAAACCTCAATTGTAGGAGCAACTGGGGTGTTGCTTAATGTTACAGGTGGAGCTGATATGGGACTATTTGAAATAAATGAAGCTGCTGCAATAGTACAAGAAGCTGCAGATCCTGATGCGAATATAATTTTCGGAGCTGTAGTTAACGAAAATTTGAAAGATGAAATAAGGATTACAGTTATAGCTACTGGTTTCGAAGATAATCATAGACAAGAGGCTGTACATAGTGATGAGATAGTTAATCATGAAAATAAACAACCGATTGAAGATAAAAAGGTAGAAGAAGTAGCAGTAGATAAAGAAATTCAATATGACCAATCAGATTTAGAAATACCAGCTTTTTTAAGAAAATATAGAAAATAAAAGTGCTTATTAAGCACTTTTTTTTTATCGAAAAAATTTGTTACTTTTCAGTATTTTATAGATAATAAAATATTTTATTTGAATTATAAAATGACAAAATTTTAATAAACAACCCTTTATAATATATATAAGGGGGTGGTTAATTAATTGGTTGTTTTTGCTGATATTGTATTTATAGAAAACATTATTATAAACTATTTTCTTTTAGTTATGACAACTAAAGTTATGGAAACAAACTACAAGATTAAAAAAGCTGTTTTGAGTGCTAGTGTTGGTTCGTGTATGGCAGTTATAGGTCTTTATGATAACTTTAATTTTATTTATTCTTTCTTTTTTAAATTAATTACTGCATTGATAATGATAATAATTTTATTTTACAAGAAGAAATATATCTTGTATCTTAAAGGTTTAGTTACCTTTATTTTTATTTCTTTTATAGTGTCAGGAATTTGCATTGCTATAAATTATTTGAATTATTCTTCTATACATACTACATTAGAAAGCTATTCATTCCGAAAACTTATTTTAGCTCTCATTATTTCTTATTTATTTATTAACAGATTTTTTATTTTTATAAGAGATAGAAAATCACTTAGCACTTTGATTTTCAAAACAAATATCTACTATAAAGATACAATGAAAACAGTAACAGCTTTTATGGATACGGGAAATGAATTAAGAGAACCATCTACAAATTTACCTGTAATTATTGTTGAAAAAAATGTTTTTAATGAAATTAACATTAATAATCCTAATACTTACTTAATTCCATATAAAGGGGTTGATGGAGAAACGGGTAATTTAACTGGTTTTTTGCCAGATTACGTTGAGATTATCGATAATCATGGGATTGATGGTATTAAAAGAAAGAAAGCTATGATTGCTTTATGTGACAGAAAGCTTAGTAATCTTAATGATTATAATGCATTATTATCAAGAGGCATATTTTAGAGGTGGAGGGGTTAAATGAAATCTATTTCAGTAATACTTAATAATTTAATGGTTAAATTCAAATTTTTTGTAAAAGATATTTATTTTATTGGTGGAAATGATACTTTGCCACCACCACTTACAAAAGATGAAGAAATTGAAGTTGTTAATAGATTAAGCAATGGAGATGAGAGCGTAAGAACAATACTCATTGAGCGAAATCTTAGATTAGTTGTTTATATAGCAAAGAAATTTGAAAACTCAGGAATAATGGTTGAAGACTTGGTTTCAGTTGGAACTATTGGATTGATTAAAGCAGTAAATACTTTTGATCCTTCAAAAAATATTAAATTAGCTACTTATGCGTCTAGGTGTATTGAAAATGAAATATTAATGTATTTGAGAAGAAATAATAAAATCAAAGCTGAAATTTCATTTTATGAGCCATTGAATACAGATTGGGATGGAAATGAATTATTACTTTCTGATATTCTTGGTACTGAAAATGATATGGTTTATAATATGATAGAAGGTGAAGTAGATAAACAATTATTACTTATTGCATTAAAATCATTAAGCAATAGAGAAAAAGAAATTGTAAGATTAAGGTTTGGATTGAATGGAAAAACGGAAAAAACACAAAAGCAAGTAGCAGATATGCTTGGTATTTCTCAATCATATATCTCTCGATTAGAGAAAAGAATAATAAACAGGTTGAAAAAAGAAATAAATAAGATGGTTTAAATAAATGAATAAAAAGATAGCTTTCTGGTAATAATTTTAATGGCACTATTTTCAGGGAGCTGATTTGAAATGATGGTAAACAAAGTTGAAATTTGCGGAGTAAATACATCAAAACTTCCAGTATTTAAAGATGCTGAAATGAAGAAGATGTTAAGACAGATGAGAGACGGTGATAATTCAACAAGAGAAAAATTTATACGAGGAAATTTACGTTTAGTTTTATCAGTAATTCAGAGATTTAATAATAGAGGGGAAAATGTTGATGATTTATTTCAAGTTGGATGTATTGGATTAATAAAAGCTATTGATAATTTCGATTTAAGTCAAAATGTGAGATTCTCTACTTATGCTGTTCCTATGATTATAGGCGAAATAAGAAGATATTTAAGAGATAATAATTCGATAAGAGTAAGTCGCTCGTTGAGAGATATTGCTTATAAAGCATTGCAGGTAAGAGATAGACTTGTTTCTAAGGATAATAAAGAACCTAGTATTTCACAAATCGCAAAAGAATTAAATGTACCACGCGAGGATGTAGTATTTGCACTAGATGCTATTCAGGATCCTGTATCTCTTTTTGAACCAATATATCATGATGGTGGAGACGCGATATATGTAATGGATCAAATAGGTGATACTAAAAATTTGGATGACAGTTGGATAAAAAATATATCAATAAAAGAGGCTATGAAAAGATTAAATAGTAGAGAAAAAATGATTTTAAATATGAGGTTTTTTAAAGGAAGAACACAAATGGAAGTAGCTGATGAAATTGGTATATCACAAGCTCAGGTTTCAAGATTGGAGAAAACTGCGCTAAAACATATGAGGAAATACGTATAGAGCCTTCGGGTTCTTTTTTTTAATATTTTAATAGGCTTGTACATATAATTATGTGAGGTGATTAAATGTATTCATTAAATTGTATAAAAGCATTGGAAGTTATAAATGTAGTAGATGGGAAAAAATTAGGATTTATTTCAGATGTTAAGATAGATTGTGAGAATTTTGAAATAATTTCTATAGTTTTACCTTTTGAACAGAAGTCATGGTTTAATAAGTCGGAATTCATAGAAATATCGTGGGAAAAGATAATTAAGATTGGGTTAGATGTAATTCTTGTTAATTTAGAAAATGATAATTACGTATTAGAAAACTAGCAAAAAACCTTCAAAAAGTGTATAATAATATCGAATTAATAAACTTGAAGGGTGAGTAACTATGAAGTGTCCATTTTGCGGTAACAATGAGAGTAAGGTAGTTGATTCAAGATCTACAGATAATGCAATTAGACGCCGTAGAGAATGCTCTAATTGTTTAAAACGATACACAACGTATGAAAAAGTAGATAATATACCAATTTTAGTTATTAAAAAAGATCAAAACAGAGAATATTTTGATAAGAATAAGATTATTAATGGTTTAATAAAGGCGTGTCAAAAGAGACCTGTTTCTAGATTGCAAATTGATTTAATTTCTGATGAAGTAGAAAGGACTCTTTATAATTCTATGGTAAGTGAAGTTAAAAGCGAGTTTATTGGTGAGCTAATTATGAATAAATTAAAAGATGTTGATGATGTTTCGTATGTGAGATTCGCGTCAGTTTATAGACAATTTAAAGATGTTAACACGTTTATTGAGGAGATTAAGAACTTAATTTCTAAAAAAGAAAGTCCTAATATAGAGTAGGACTTTCTTTTGTGTGAAACTTAATTATAGGAGGTAAGCTATGTTAAAGGAAAAAATATTAGTAGTTGATGATGAAATTAATATTCAAGAATTGATTAAATTTAATTTAATGAGTCAAGGATATGATGTGCTTGCATGTGGAGATGGTAAAGAAGCTTTAGAAATTATTAATGAGTTCAACCCAGAATTGATTTTATTAGATGTTATGTTACCTGGTATGGATGGATATAAAGTTTGTAAGGAAATTAGAAATGATAATAGTATTACAACTTTACCTATTATTATGATAACAGCAAAAGGAGAAGAAGGTGATAAAATTCATGGCTTAGAAATTGGAGCAGATGATTATATTACAAAACCCTTTTCTGTTAAAGAACTAATAGCAAGAGTTAAAGCTGTTTTAAGAAGAACAAAAATTCAACATTTTGATGATATCTATAGCTTTGGGGAAATAACAATTGATTTCCAAAAGCATGAAGTTAAGAAAAATAATGAAAAAATAGAATTAACTTTTAAAGAATTTGAATTATTAAGTGAATTTATAAAAAATAAAGGTAGGGTATTAACAAGAGAATTTTTATTAGAAAAGATATGGGGATATGAATATATAGGAGAAACAAGAACTATTGATGTTCATATTAGACATTTGAGGAAGAAAATTGAGATTGATGATAAAAAACCAAAATTCATAGAAACAATAAGAGGTATAGGTTATAGGTTTAATGTGGGAGAATAATAATGAAGAAGAAGTTGATGATAACTTTTATAGGTACTGTAATTGTAAGTTTGTTCGTTGTTACTTTATTATTTGTTGCCTTGGTTAATTTGCAAAATGAAGAAGGAATTAAGGAACAACTAAAATTAAATAATCAGTTAGTAATAAATAGGATAGAGTTGGGAATGAGCAATAACAGCGATTTGTTAGGAGCGCTTCACAAAGGAATATCAATAAGAACTACATTAATTAATAAAGAGGGTACTGTATTTGCAGAAACAGATTCAGATGAAAAAACTATGGAAAATCATAATGATAGAAAAGAAGTGATTGAAGCTAGACTTTATGGAGAAGGTTACAATATTAGATATAGTGAAACTTTAAATAAAACAATGATTTACTATGCAACACTATATCAAAATGGAAGTGTGATTCGCAGTGCTTTGCCTCTAGATGAAATTAAAGGAATTGTCGGAAAATATACAAAATATTATTTCATAGTATTTGCAATAGTTTTGTTAATCTCAATAATTATATCATCTAAATTAACATACGTTATAGTTAAACCTATAAGAGATTTGGAGCAAACAACTCATAAAATTGCTGAAGGTAATTTTGATAAAAGAGCCCAAAAATATTCTGATGATGAGATAGGAGAATTAGCTGTAACTTTTAATAAAATGGCAGATAAATTACAGGACACATTAAAGGATTCTAACGCTAAGCAGAATAAACTAGAAGCTATTCTTCGAAGTATGGAAAGCGGAGTAATAGCTATTGATACTCAAGATTTTATTATAATGTTTAATCCGTATGCAAAAAAAATTTTTGGTTTAGAATATGATGTTATTGGAAATAAAATCGAAAATATACTTGATAAAGAAATACTTGGAAATTTAATGAATGCAAAAAAAGGAATTAATGAAATCCCTATTAATCTACCAAGTGAAAAAATTCTAAAGGTAAAAAAAGCTAAAATAATTAGTGAAAATACAAAAATAGGAACAGTAATTGTATTAAGTGATATAACAGATATAAAAAAATTAGAAAATATGAGGTCGCAATTTGTTGCAAATGTATCGCATGAATTAAAAACTCCATTAACATCAATCAAAGGATTTTCTGAAACTTTGAAATATGTTGAAGATAAAGAAACTAAAGATAAATTTCTCAATATTATAGATGTTGAAGCAGATAGATTAACTAGACTTATAAATGATATTTTAACTCTTTCAGATATGGAACAATACGGTGCAAATAAAGAAAAGTTAGAATTTAAAGTAAATGCTATTATTGAAGAAGTTTTAATTTTAATGAAACCAACATTTGAAAAGAAAAATATTAAATTTAATTATCAACTTGAAAAAGATCCTGTTTTAATAGGTAGTAGAGATTCATTTAAGCAAATAATAATAAATCTTGTGGATAATGCTATCAAATATTCAGAAAATAGTGATGTAGTAACTATAACAACACAAACTGACTATAATAAAATGGCTATTAGAGTTAAAGATACTGGATGTGGCATACCTGAAAAAGACATTCCGCGATTATTTGAGAGATTCTATAGAGTTGATAAAGCAAGATCAAGAGCTAGAGGAGGTACTGGTTTAGGTCTTGCAATTGTGAAACATAGTGTGCTTAATTTCGAAGGTACGATAAGAGTTGAAAGCGAAGTTGGAGTAGGAACGGAATTTATTGTAGAAGTACCTATAGTTCGTATGTAGTTATATTTTTAATACCTATGCTTGTAAAATTAGAGCTTTAGTGTTATTATTACAAAAGCGAAAACATCAATCAGAGGGAAAAAGTATTAAATGTTATAGATACAGTAGTTGAAGGTATCATTGCTGATGAAGTAGGTATAGAAAAAGGTTATGAACTTTCAGAGAATAAGGAGAATATACTTTTAGATGATTTAGTAATTGAAGAACTAGAAATAAAATTAGCTAAGAAGATTATTTTATGTAATTATTTGGGTGAAAACTTAATCGATAAAATTAATTTTTATAGCAAGGAGGTATTATAATGTCAAAACCAATAGTAGCGATAGTAGGGAGACCAAATGTTGGGAAATCTACTTTATTCAATAAATTAGCAGGGAAAAGAATTGCAATAGTACATGATCAACCAGGAGTAACGAGAGATAGAATTTATGCTGAGAGTGATTGGCTTAATAATAATTTTACAATAATTGATACAGGTGGTATAGAACCTAAAAATGATGATATTATTGTGGCTCAAATGAGAAGGCAAGCACAGATAGCTATCGAAATGGCTGACGTAATTATATTTATTGTCGATGGGAAACAAGGATTAACTGATTCAGATGGTGAAGTAGCACAAATTTTGAGAAAATCTAAAAAACCTATAGTTTTAGTTGTAAATAAAATAGATAGGAATACATTAGAGGATAATAAATTTGAATTTTACAATTTAGGAATAGGAGAACCAATACCTATTTCTGCTGCTCAAGGACTAGGGCTTGGTGATATGCTAGATGAAGTTGTTGAAAATTTCAAAGATTTACCTATGGATGATGAAGATGACGAATATGTTAGGATTGCTTTTGTTGGAAGACCAAATGTTGGAAAATCATCTTTAATAAATAAAATTCTTGGTGAAGAAAAACATATTGTAAGTGAAATTCCAGGCACTACAAGAGATGCGGTACATAGTTATTTAGAAAATGAGTATGGGAAGTTTACTTTAGTAGATACAGCCGGGCTTAGAAGAAAAAGTAAAATAAAAGAGCAAATTGAGAGATATAGTGCTGTTAGAACCATAGCATCAATCGAAAGAGCAGATGTATGTATTCTACTAGTTGATGCAGAAGAAGGTATTGCAGATCAAGATGAAAAAATAATAGGATATGCACACGAGTTAAATAAAGCTATAATTATATTAGTAAACAAATGGGATCTTATTGAAAAGGATAATAGCACTGTTAAAACATATACTCAAAAATTAAGATCACAAGTATCTTTCTTGAATTATGCGCCAATGATTTATATATCTGCTAAAACAGGGCAAAGAGTTCCAAAGGTACTGGAGACTGCAAAAAAATGTTATGATAATTACTCTAAAAGAATAAAAACTGGAGTTTTAAA
>DAOUPR010000047.1 GCA_030626065.1 Clostridium sp.
AACTATCGGATCATTTAATTCAGAATAAGCATTACATAATTCTCTACCATAAATAAATCCTTCAAATCTTTCTGTTAATTCAGGATTGCCTCTTTTTTTCTTTGTAAGAGGTGATATTTCTACTGGATAATCAGTAATAAAAGTAGGCTGAATTAATTTATCTTCTACAAACTCTTCAAAGAAAGCATTTAAAATATCGCCTTTTGAACAATCCTTTAATTCCTTCTTCATAACTATTTCTTTTTCTTTTGCTAATTCTCTTGCTTCTTCATCAGAAGTTAATTCAGCAAAATCAATACCAGAATATTCTTTAACAGCATCAGTCATCGATATTCTTTTCCATGGTGGTTTAAATTCAATTTCAGTTCCTTCATAAGTTACCTTAGTTGTTCCTAAAACTTTTTCACAAATATATGCTACCATATCCTCAGTTAGATCCATCATATCATTGTAATCAGAATATGCTTCATACAATTCAATAGCAGTAAACTCGGGATTATGTCTAACATCAATACCTTCATTTCTAAAGTTTTTACCTATTTCATAAACTTTTTCGAATCCGCCTACAATTAATCTCTTTAAATATAACTCAGTTGCTATTCTCAAATACATATCAATATCAAGAGCATTATGATGAGTATTAAATGGTTTTGCCGCTGCTCCACCTGCTATTGGTGAAAGGATCGGAGTTTCTACTTCTAAGAATCCTTTAGTATCAAGATACTCTCTCATAGCTTTAATAATATTTGTTCTTTTTATAAATGTATCTCTTACATCACTATTTACTATTAAATCAACATATCTTTGTCTATAACGTAAATCTGGGTCTTTAAGCCCATGGAATTTTTCAGGCAATGGTTTTAATGATTTTGTTAAAAGTTGAAAATCCATAATTTGAAGAGTAACTTCACCAGTCCTTGTCTTAAATACAGTACCTGTAATAGACACAAAATCACCGATATCAAAAGTTTTATATTCCTTTAATTTCTCTTCTCCTACATTATCAATCTTTATGTAAAGTTGCATTTTACCATATCTGTCATGTACATCAGAGAATCCCGCTTTACCATGAACTCTCTTGGACATCATTCTACCAGCTATTTTTACTTCTTTGCCTTCTAGTTCATCATAGTTATTTTTAATCTCGTCTGAAGTGTGTGTTCTTTCAACTTTATACACATCAAAAGGATCTCTTCCTTCTTCTTGTAATCTAGATAACTTTTGTCTTCTCTCTTTCACTAAAACATTAAACTCTTCAGCTTCTTTCGCTGCTAGTCTCTGTGCTTTTATTTCTTCTTTAGTCAATTGCTTTTCTGACATTTGTACATCCCTCCATCTTTTATCTTGAAATTTCTAGTACCTCAAACTTATTTATTCCATTTGGTACTTGAACTTCTACTATTTCTCCAACTTTTTTACCAATAAGAGCACTACCCACTGGAGATTCATTTGAAATCTTAAACTCCATAGGATTTGCTTCTGTTGAACCAACTATATGAAATTCTTCTATTTCATCATATTCATAATCTTTAACTTTAACTGTCGCTCCTATAGAAACTATATCTTTAGGAATCTCATCTTCATTAATTAACTCCGCATTTCTTAATTTAGCTTCTAATAATACTATTCTTCCTTCAGCAAATGCTTGTTCATTTTTAGCTTCATCATACTCTGAGTTCTCTCTTAAATCTCCATATGAAAGAGCAACTTTAATTTTCTCAGTTATTTCTTTTCTTTTAACTGTTTTCAAGTATTCAAGTTCATCTTCTAATTTTTTCAAGCCTTCTTTTGTTATCAAAAATTGTTTATTATTATCCATAATAATACTCCCCTCAAATTTATTTTATGTCAACTCTTAAAGTTTATTATATAAATACTAAATATAAATTAATATAGCCAATAAGTCAACTTTTTTTCAATCTATTCCTATTACTCTTTTATTGAATTTTATTTGAGATATAAAAATATCATTTTGTTCTAACGTAGTCTCAAAATTTTTTCTATCTATATTTTTTATTAATTGACTCAATAATTCAGGAGTTGTATATTCATCATTTTCGAGCCAAGGTGTAGAATAAGTAACATTGTTAATCTTAATATTATTAGTTTCATCTTTTATCCATGAATTTGTTAAATACCAAATAGGGCACTTTACATTATCTTTTATTAAGGAAGATGATAAAATAAAATCCGCTTTTTCAAAAGCATTTTTTTCTTCATTTGTAATAATTGGAGTAACCCCATATTTTTCTGTCACTAGATCTCTCCATTTGTACATCTTCCTTAAATCTTTATGTGCAATTAAAATAATATTATTATTATATTTACTTAATTCTTGAATTATTAAGTAATTATAATCATAATTTGCATCATTTATAATAATGTACGCATTTTTAATAGATTTATTATTTTTCATCAAATATAATTTGATACTCCTTACTATACTATATGCCAATACTTTTTTCTGAAAACTTGATAAAATCTGATAATCATAAAGTCTATTTACGAAAGGAGCATAGTAGAAATTTTTATACTTCTTCTGAAGCCTATTCATATTTCTATAATATGAATCTTCATTACTATTTGCTGGAAATTTAATAAATACTATTTTAGTATTTAATTCCTTTATATCTTTCTTACCTACAAGGTTTGTATTAACTCTATCTTTCATTTTCCCAAATAAAGAATCTGAAAAATACGAGTTGCTAAAATCTGCTGAAATATTCAATATTTTATTCATTAATCCACTTCATTCTACAGTACTATATTCTAATATTATTAAGAATAGATAGAATTATTCATTTTAAATTCAAGTTTATTTAAATATTTTTTATATTCATAAAAGATTTGTCTAACTTCTTCATAAGAGTTAGCTTGATTAATCTTCTCTTTAATATTCGTACAATTAGATAGCCCCTTAATATACCAAGCAGCATTTTTCCTCATCTCTCTAATTGCTTTATATTCTTCATATTTTTCCATAGCTTTTTCATAATGAGTCATACACATATGTATCTTTTCTTCAGACGTTGGATAAATAATTTTCTTTCCATCAAAAGCCCTTATTATCTGATCTATAAGCCAAGGATTACCCATAACACCTCTAGCTACCATAACAGCATCACAATTAGTTAATTCCACCATTCTAACTGCATCTTCAGGTGTAAATATATCTCCATTACCAGTAACAGGTATATTTACATTTTCTTTCACCTTTTTTATTATGTCCCAATCTGCTTTACCTTCATACATTTGTTCTCTCGTTCTTCCATGAATAGTAATTGAATCCGCTCCAGCCTCTTCTAGCGCTTTTGCGAACTCTACAGCATTTATATTATTCTTATCATACCCTTTTCTAAACTTAACAGTAACAGGTATATTTACTTCCTTTTTTATCGTCCTGACAATTTCACTTGCCAACTGTGGATTTAACATCAGAGCAGAACCTTCACCATTTTTCACAATCTTAGTAGCAGGACACCCCATATTTATATCAATGAACGGAAACTTATAATTCTCAATTAAAAACTTACTAGCTTCAGCCATTATAAATGGGTCATTGCCAAAAATTTGGACCGCTGTTCTTTCTTCTACTTTCTTCGAAACTTCCAATAACTCCATAGTATTTTTACTATTATAAAACAATCCTTTAGCACTTACCATTTCTGTATATAAAAGTCCACATCCCATATCAGAACAAATATCTCTATAAACAACATCTGTAACACCTGCAAGAGGAGCTAAAAAGACATTGTTTTCTGTTATGATGTTACCTATCTTCATGTTGACCAACTTTCTTAATCACTTTTTTTTTATTTTTATCATAAATAATCTTCAAACCTAGTAAAGTTAAGTTACGCTTTACTTCATTTATAGTAGAAGAATCATCAGCAATTAAAACAGATAAACCACCGGTTGCTATTACATAAGGTTCTTTTTCTCCTAACTCAACCATTTCTTTTTTCATTTTATTAACAATATAGTCAACCTGTCCTATATAACCATAAATTATACCACTCTGCATACTACTCACAGTATTTTTACAAATAGCAGTAGGCGGCTTCACTAATTCAATTCTTGGTAATTTAGCAGCTCTTTCTACTAAAGCATTAACCGATATTTTAATACCTGGGCATATAGCTCCACCTAGATAATCTCCATTTTCAGTTACAGCACAAAAAGTAGTAGCAGTCCCAAAGTCAATTAAAATCAAAGACCTTTTATATATCTCATGTGCCGCTACAGCATTAACAATCCTATCTGCTCCAACAGATTTAGGATTATCATATTTAATATTTATCCCTGTTTTAACACCCGCACCTACAACTATAGGAACTTGCTGAAAATACTTTCTTATCATATGCTCTACAGAATACATAATATTAGGTACTACAGATGAAATGATAACACCTTCTATTTGTTCTGTTTCTAAATTGTTCATTTTAAATAGATTAAGAACCTGAATTCCATATTCATCAGAAGTCTTAGAGTGGTCAGTACTAATTCTCCATTGATATAACAATTCTTCATTATTAAAAATTCCTAAAACTATATTAGTATTGCCCGCATCTAACACAAATATCATGTAAATACACTCCTTAATAAAATACAAGAGCAGTAAAACTGCTCTCATAATGTAAACAAAGTATAACACTTTAATTGTAACAATTGGATTTAATTTGTCAAGATAATTTTAAAACAATCCTGTAATAGTGCCTTTTTTATCTATATCAATATTATTAGCTGCTGGAATTTTAGGTAACCCCGGCATAGTCATTATATTACCTGTAAGAACTACTATAAATCCAGCTCCACTTGAAACCTTAACCTCTCTAACTGTAATATCAAATCCTTTTGGTCTACCTTTTAAAGTTGGATTATCAGATAAAGAAGATTGAGTCTTAGCCATACAAATCGGCATTTTATCTAAATTCAATTTCTCTATTTCCGCTATTTGTTTTTCTGCTTCCTTAGTGTATACAACTGAATTTCCACCGTAAATTTCGGAATTTAAAATTGATACTTTTTCTTTAATAGTCAATTTTTCATCATATATAAATTCAAAATTGTTTTCTTTGTTTTCTATAGCCTCAAGTACTTTATGAGCAAGATTTATTCCGCCTTCTCCACCCTTTTCCCATACTTCTGTCAACGCTACTTCAACTCCAAGCTTTCCACAAAAGTTTTCAACAAACTCAACTTCTTCCTCAGAATCTGATATAAATTTGTTAATGGCTACAACGACAGGCACCTTATATTTTTCAATATTTTCTATGTGTTTTTCTAAATTTCCAATTCCTTTACTTAACGCCTCTACATTTGGAACAGATAACTTATCTTTAGAAACTCCTCCATGGTGTTTTAATGCTCTTATTGTTGCAACTACAACAATGCAATTAGGTTTTAATTCACCATATCTACACTTTATATCTAAAAATTTCTCTGCTCCTAAATCTGCACCAAATCCAGCTTCTGTTATAGCATAATCTCCAAGCTTCATAGCCATTTTAGTAGCTAAAATACTATTACATCCATGAGCAATATTAGCAAAAGGTCCTCCATGTATTATTGCAGGAGTATTTTCAAGTGTTTGAACAAGATTAGGTTTAACAGCATCTTTCATAAGCATTGCCATAGCACCTACTACTTCTAATTCTCTACAATAAACTGGTTCTCCATCTAAATTATAAGCCACCAAAATATTACCCATTCTTTCTTTCAAATCCATCAAATCCGTTGCTAAACATAATATTGCCATAATTTCAGAAGCAACTGTAATCATAAATCCATCTTCTCTTACGAAACCATTTACCTTTCCCCCCATACCGACAACTATGTTCCTTAAAGCTCTATCATTCATATCAAGAACTCTTTTAAATACGATTCTTCTTGAATCAATTCTTAATTTATTACCTTGATGAATATGATTGTCTATTGCTGCTGATAACAAATTGTTGGCAGATGTTATAGCATGCATATCTCCTGTAAAATGTATATTAATGTCTTCCATTGGGACTACTTGTGCAAATCCACCACCTGCTGCCCCTCCTTTAATTCCAAAAACAGGACCTAGAGACGGTTCTCTCAACGCTATTACTGCTTTTTTATTTAATTTCCAAAACGCCTGACCTAATCCAACAGTAACTGTTGATTTCCCTTCACCTGCTGGTGTTGGATTAATTGCTGTTACTAATATCAACTTACCATCTTTTTTTTCTTTTTTTCTTTCTAAAACATCAAGGTTAATTTTACATTTATACTTTCCGTATAATTCCACATCATCTTCAGATAGTCCCATCTTCGCTGCTATTTTTCCAATATGTTCCATTTCACAACTTTGCGCAATTTCAATATCAGTTTTCAATAATAACACCCCTTATCTTTTTTATAGTTTTGACATAAACTTTTCCATATCAATTACAAATCTCTCATGTATACCTTCCCCTATTTTTCCAACCTCGTCAAATGCTTCCACAGCAAAAACAAGTCTTCTCTTATCTATTTCTATTAACTTAGTATTACAAACCACTTTCATTCCAACTGGTGTAGCTTTAATATGCTTAATATTAACTACTGTTCCAACGGTGCCACATCCTTCTGGTAATAAAGAAGCCACACTTTTCTGTGCCGTATTTTCCATAAGCGCAATCATAGATGGAGTTGCAAAAACTTCTACTAATCCAGAACCAACATTTGCAGCAGTATCTTTATACTCTACTAAAATTTGTTCTTCTCCTTCTATTCCTGTTTGTAAATTAATTTTCATTCCATCACCTCATAATCTTATTATTACTATTTTACCCAAAAGTATATCTTAATTACAATAGTAAATCTCTATTTGTTTTATTATTCTAAAATCTACGCAATAAAAAAGGCATCAAAGCTGCTTCGCTAGGAAACCTTAGTTTTCCTTCGACGACACTGCGTATCTGAGCACCTTCCTGAAATAAGCGAGGAACGCTTTCCCCTTCACCCCTTCATTTTTTTTATTGTATAGGAAAGAAAAAATATACTTTCCTATACAATAAAAAAACACCTTATAGATCAGAACAATAACGCTCTGCTCTATAAGGTATTATAAATCCTAAATTTCTTTCTTATCAAGTTCTATTTTAGGTAAATCTTGTAATTCAATTCCACTCTCTTTAGATCCATCTACAATAGCATAGAATTCTTCTTTATCAAGTTTCTCTTTTTCAAGAAGTGCTTTAGCTACTGCGTGAAGTTTATCTTCATGTTCCTTAAGTAAGTCAATTGCTTTATCATAAGCTACATCAACAAGAGTTTTTACTTCTTTATCTATTTCGAATGCAATTTCTTCACTATAATTTTTAGTTTTACCAAGCTCTCTACCTATAAATACCTCATTATGGTCACTTCCATATGTAATATTTCCAATTTTATCACTCATACCATATTCCATAACCATTTTTCTAGCTATAGCAGAAACTCTTTGAATATCATTAGAAGCACCAGTACTAATGTCTCCTAAAATAAGTTTTTCGGCAGCTCTACCACCTAATAATCCTACCATTTCATCTTTTAATTTAGCCATAGACATATAAGATTTATCTTTTTCTGGTAAATGCATAGTATAACCACCGGCCATTCCTCTTGGCACTATAGATATACCATGAACAGGATCAGAATTTGGAGAGTATCTCATAGTTACAGCGTGACCAGCTTCATGGTATGCTGTAAGTTTTCTATCTTCTTCATCAATAACTCTGCTTTTCTTTTCTGGTCCAGCTATTACTCTTGTAACAGATTCTTCCAATTCATCCATAGTAATTTCTTTTTTTCTTCTTCTAACAGCCAGTAATGCTGCTTCATTTAAAAGATTTTCTAAATCTGCTCCTGTAAATCCTGGAGTTTGTTTTGCTAAAACATCAAGTTTTATATTTTCAGCTAAAGGCTTATTCTTTATGTGAACTTTAAGAATTTCTTCTCTTCCTTTAACATCAGGAACTCCAACAAGAATTTGTCTGTCAAATCTACCTGGTCTTAAAAGCGCTCTATCTAATATATCAGGTCTATTAGTTGCTGCCACTAATATAATCCCTTCATTGATTCCGAATCCATCCATTTCAACTAGCAATTGGTTTAGTGTTTGTTCTCTTTCATCATGTCCTCCACCAAGCCCTGCTCCTCTTTGTCTTCCCACAGCATCAATTTCATCTATGAAAATAATACAAGGAGAATTTTTCTTTGCTTGTTCAAATAAATCTCTAACTCTTGACGCACCAACACCTACAAACATTTCTACAAAGTCAGATCCAGATATACTAAAGAACGGTCTTCCTGCTTCTCCAGATACAGCCTTTGCTAATAAAGTCTTTCCTGTTCCAGGAGGTCCAACCAAAAGTATTCCTTTAGGTATTCTTGCACCCATTTCTAAATATCGTTTTGGATTAGTTAAAAAATCAACAATTTCTTCTAATTCTTGTTTTTCTTCATCTGCTCCAGCAACATCTTTAAATGTAACCTTTTGTTTCTCTGGTGTAGCCATTTTAGCTTTACTTTTACCAAAATTCATTACACCTCTATTACCTCCGCCACCTTGGGATTGTTGCATAAACATTAACCAAAAACCAACAAGCATAATAATTAAAATTATTGTTGGCAAAGCACTTACCCAAATAGGCCATGTTGTAATAGCTTCATATCCAATAGCTACTTCTGCATTTGGATTCTCTTGTGAAAATTCAATAAAAACTTCTTCTGGAACTGTAGTTTCAAATGTTGTTCCATCTTGTTTTTTACCAATTACTGTTCTTCCATCGTCTTGTATTTCAACCTCTTGAATTTCATTTTCATTCCATAATTCTTGAAATTCCGGTTTATATCTTAATGAAGCACTGCTTCCATTACCATCCGAAAGAACTAAAGTAGCTAAAACTACCATTATTAATACAATTATCCACACTGTAGCACTTGAAAACTTCTTCATATTCGGCCCCCTCCACTGAGTTATACTCTAAAATTTTAACATAATAAAAATCATATTACAACTGTAAGTATTATTTGTTAGCATAAACCTCTTCCTTCAATATGCCTATAAAAGGTAAATTTCTATATTTTTCTGCATAATCCAACCCATACCCAACAAGAAAATAATTTGGGACTTCAAAACCTATGTATTTAACGTCAATATCAACTTCTCTTCTTTCAGGCTTATTTAACAAACACGCTATCTCTACGCTATTTGGATTTCTAGACTCAAGATATTTTATTAAATATTGAAGAGTATAACCTGAATCAATAATATCTTCAACAATTATTACATCTTTACCTGAGATTTCGTAATCTAAATCTTTAAGAATTCTTACTACACCAGAAGTTTCAGTAGAATCTCCATACGATGATACCGCCATAAAATCTATTTTACAATATATATCTATTTCTTTTATCAAATCAGCCATAAACGGAACTGACCCTTTTAGAACTCCTATAAGCAACAAATCTTTGCCTTCATAATCACAACTAATTTGTTTACCTATTTGTCTTATTTTTGTCCTTAACTCATCTTCATTCAGTAAAACTTCTTTTATATCATTTTTCATTAAAACTATCCTCTCTTTCTATTATTATTTTTAATATTTGTTTTGTAGTATTAATAATTTTATATTTTTCACTACTTCTATAACCAACAATCCAAGCTATTTCATCATCAAAGCAAATCAACGGAATACTGTTTCTTTCTTCCTTAGGAATTTTTAAATCTATGAAAAAATCTTTTAATTTCTTTCTTCCGCTCATCCCCAAAGGACAAAATTTGTCACCATTTTTTCTATACCTAAGTATTATATCACTATTTATATTATCAAAATTAAAACTTTTTATTAATTTTTTATTCTCATAGTTCTCTTTACCATTTTCGCAAACTTTTATAGTTACTCTCATTCCTAATTCATCTATTATATTAGTTTTATTCAATTCTAGTCTATAAAATTCCTTTTCATCCAAAATAGTATCCTTCTGAAAACAATCCTTTTTAGCTAATTCAATTTTTCCATAATTATTATATGCAACAAGTTGACTAGGCATATATATTTTTTTACCTGTACTATTCTTTTGTAAATCTATCAAATCATATATGTTATTCTTTTCAAAATTGTTTAGATTCCCCACCACTGCTTCTATAGCTAGTCTAATAACTCTTGTTAATATAGCTTCGTCAAGAAAAAATGCTTCTTTATTAATTATAACCTTATTTTTTTTATTCTTACAATATTCTTTAAAATTATTATAAGCTATTTTTTCCAAATAATTTTCATCCACACTTATTGTATCAGAAAATCTCGTCACTGTATTAATAATATTCTCATTAAAATTCTCTTTAATATATGGTATTAAATCTAACCTTATTTTATTTCTAGAATATATTCTTTCATAGTTTGTTTTATCTATTCTTGGATTCAACTTCATTGTATTACAATATAGTTCAATTTCACTACGCATAACTTTAAGTATAGGTCTTATATAAACTCCATCTCTAATACCTCTAATACCCATCAACCCTCTGAGTCCAGTTCCCCTCATAAACCTCATAAGCACAGTTTCAGCTTGATCATTAGCATTGTGAGCTAAAGCTACTTTATCTGCATTCAATTCAGTAATCAACTCTTCAAAAAAATCATATCTGGCTTCTCTACCAGCCAATTCTGAAGAAATACCTTTTTCATTAGCTATTTTTTTTACATCTACTCTTTTCACAAACAATTTCACATCAAATTTTTCACAAACATCTTTAACATACTGTTCATCTTCATCTGCCTCTTCACCTCTTAGACAGTGATTTACATGAGCTGCATATAATTGTATCCCTAGCTCATCTTTTAACGAATATAGAATATGCAAAAGACAACTAGAATCAGGACCACCCGAAAGTGCTACTATAACAGCATCACCTGGTTTAATCATATTATACTCTTCTATAGTGCGTAATACTTTATTTATCAACAATTACACGTCCTTTATTTCAAATTAACCATAAAGTTTTTCAGCATTATTTTAACATATCTTATTCAATTAATATAGCATAAATGTATCTTTATATTAATAAGGTATGAAGTATTATAACATAAAACTCCACACCTCAATTATTATATCTAATTCTATTAGTATAAATTATAAACTTTAATAACTATTACACTCATGTCATCTTTAACCCTGCCCCCTGATAATGCTTTTGCTGTTTTCAAAATATCTTTTGTTAATTCTTCCGGTTTATTAATTTCTGTTTTTTCAAGATATTCTGCTAACCATTCATACTTTCCTGTATTCTTACTATTTATATCCAACACTCCATCTGTAACCATTACAATGATATCCCTATTTTCTATTTTCATTTGAAAAGTATCTATATCCAGGTCATCCAAAACACCCATAGGTAATGTTTTTGATTCCACGACTTCTACTTTGTTTTTTCTCTTCAAAAAACTAGCCACTGCTCCGACTTTCATAAAATCTATATCTCCACTATATAAATCTAAATTCATCAAATCAAGAGTAGCAAATCTTTCATCTTCTGAAAATTTAAAGTTCATTATTGAATTCACTGTATGAAGAGCTTTCTTTTCCTCAAAACCGCTCTCTATGATCTCTCTAATTAAATTTACTGTAGAACTACTTTCTAATCTAGCTTCTTCCCCAGACCCCATACCATCGCTGAGTAAACTCACATAATTACCATCGCTCAGTTTACCATAAAAAAAGCTATCACCGCTACTCTTATTCCCCTCTTTATTATAATACGTACCATAACTAGACACATAATATTTGGGGGTTTCTTCAAAGCTTACATTACATAAACCATCTTCGTCAATATTACAACTTTCATTACTTACACACATAGATTTCTCTAATGCTTCATTAATCAAAGGCAAAAGCTTCTTCACACACAAATGTTTTCCTCCACATGCTTCAAGTCTAACATTCACCCTAACTCTACCATTCTTATCTTTAATACAATACAAGTCTACTATTTCTATGTTAATATTTCTAAAGGATTTTCTCAATTTTCTCTCATTCTCTAAATCCAGATTAAAATCTTCCTGAAAATCTTCTGCTAAAGTACTTATATATGAAGATATATTATTTATATGCTTAGATAACAATTCCCTTGTTTCCGCTAATCGTTTTCTTCCCATTTCATTAATTATATGCCCATTAACTATCTGTTCTGTGCTATTAAGTAATTGTGTTCTTCTCAAGCATTTTCTTTCAATTTCCTTCGGAAGAACACCTTTTTTACCCTCTTCATAGTTTTGAATAAGTTCTAAAAATGCAGAATAGGTATAATAATTCTCGCGCGACCAACATATCTTATTCATATCACAATTAGAGCACACCCTAGAAGCTAAACGTTCTATTAGTATTTCACTCTTGCCCTTAAGCATTAATTTATCATTTTCTGATAAATTCGTAAGTATTGAAGCTGTACTATCTAGAACTTTAGAATATCCACATACCCTTTCTGATAGTTCTTCTTTAATCTTTTCGGAGTAATCATTATTCAAATATTCTTGTTTTTTTTCCCAATCTAATTCTAATAAAACTTTACTGTATATTTTGCTTGGTAAAATCAAAAATATAATTAAAGCAACTATCATTTCCATAAATTCAAATTCTACATTTATATTTGTGTATAACCTTATTATTAAAAATGATATTAGAGCACAACATCCAGCTACCCATCTACCCGTTTCCTTAAATAATCCAGTAACCAATCCACATATTCCTAATACACTTATATAAACCAGAATATTATTTGAAGACATACCTATAATAGCTCCAAGAGCTATACCACTAGCCGCCCCTATACTCGGTCCATTAATATACGCAATAAGTAGTATAAAAAAAAACGCTAAAATATTTTCTAAATATATACCTTTTAAATTTACTCCCCATGTACCAGCTATTATCAACGATGCTATTATTGCCATATTTAAAATCTCTTCACTTTTATATAAATGCTTAATTTTTAAATTTTCAATGCATAGTATTGATTTTTTAATAATAAAATATAAGGGGACTATACACATCATTTGAAGAAAAGAATAAAAAAAAGCCATACTTATATCTGAATTTTTGAATATAATCTCTCCAACGAATAACTCCAAAAAAATCACACTCATCAAACTTATAGTTCTTATTTTTGTTGAAAATCTATCATTCAAATATGCTAATATAGTAAGACTACAAACTATGACTAAATATATTAATATATTATTGATTCTATTTAATAAAAACAGATATCCTAAAACACCTCCTGCCGATGCAGCTAGCAAAAGTTTATCTTTTTTATAATCTGTCATTACCGCCAAAAAACAAACTCCAAATGGAGCTATTGTATTTTCGACATTAACTAATATTACTCTACTAACTAAAAATGATACTACAAATACCACCAATAAAGATTTTAAGTCTATTTTCTTTATTTTATCCACAACAATATTATCGTTTTTGGTTTCTTTTGCCCTTTTATATGTAGATATGTCTATTCCGTATTGCACTACAACACCCCCAAATATAATTGATAAAGTATATTATACATTATTTACCATTAAATATTTGTCATTTGTTGTTTTCTTATTACTAGAATCGTAAGACATTTAATTATATTAAAATTAATTATCTAGCTTATGATGATAATTTTGTATTAAATTTTATCTATTTTTTATTATTTCCCTTTATATAGACAAATTTATATTAAAGACAAGTGCAAGAGCAAAGACAATGCACAATGCACAATGCACAATGCACAATGCACACTGCACAACCTATAGCCCCCCTAAT
>DAOUPR010000187.1 GCA_030626065.1 Clostridium sp.
CCCTGCAATTTTCATATATTTCGCCTTTGATAATCATTTTTGCAAGACTTGTTTCTAATGTGTTCTGAATATACCTCTTTAAAGGCCTTGCTCCATATACTGGATCATAGCCTTCTCTTGCCATATGCTCTTTAGCCTTTTGAGTAACTTCAAGTTCTATTCTTTTTTCAGTCAGTCTTTTTCTTATTTCATCTAAAAATATATCAATTATTTTTTCAATCTCTCCAACTGAAAGCGGCTTAAACATTATAATATCATCAATTCTATTTAAAAATTCTGGTTTGAATCTTGTCTTCAAAGTGTCCAAAACTTTTTCTTTTATATCATCATCAACTTTATCTTCACTTTTATTTTCTAAAAGGAATTGACTCCCCATATTCGATGTCATTATAATAATTGTATTTTTAAAATCTACAACTTTTCCTTTATTATCAGTTAATCTACCATCATCTAATATTTGAAGAAAGATATTAAATACATCATCATGGGCTTTTTCGATTTCATCAAATAAAATCACGCTATAAGGCTTCCTTCTAACTGCTTCTGTAAGCTGACCACCTTCTTCGTAACCTACATATCCAGGAGGAGCTCCTACCAATCTCGAAACTGTATGTTTTTCCATATATTCAGACATATCTATTCTAATAATATTTTCTTCTGAATCAAACAAATTTTTAGAAAGTGTTTTTGCAAGTTCCGTTTTACCAACCCCTGTGGGCCCTAAAAAAATAAAAGATCCTATAGGTCTTCTAATATCTTTTAGACCTGCTCTAGCTCTAATCACTGCATTAGCTACTGAAACAACCGCTTCATTTTGTCCTATTACTCTTGTATGAAGTTCTTCTTCTAATCTAAGCAGCTTTTCTCTTTCTCCTTCTAATAACTTGGATACCGGAATACCAGTCCATTTGGACAAAACTTGAGATATTTCACTTTCTGTAACCTCTTCTTTTAATAAAGTATTTTTTCCTTTTTCTTTTATTTTTTCTGCTTTTTCTTTTATTTTCTGCTCTATTTCTGGGATTATTCCATACTTTAGTTCTGCTACTTTATTAAGGTCATATTCTCTTTCTGCTTTTTCCAAATTTCCTCGAGCATCATCTAAAGTCTCTTTAAATTCTCTAATGGAAGTAATATCACCTTTTTCATTTTCATACTTTACAGTCATTTCGTTATCTTTTTCTCGTAAATTTGATAATTCTTCTTCTAATACTTTAAGTCTTTCTTTAGATGCTTTATCTTTTTCCTTTTGAAGAGCCTCTTTTTCAATTTCTAATTGAAATACTCGTCTCCTTACCTCGTCAAGTTCTGCTGGCAAGCTATCTATTTCTGTCCTTATTAAAGCTCCTGCTTCATCTATTAAGTCTATAGCTTTATCCGGCAAGAATCTATCACTAATATATCTATCTGCTAGTTTAGCAGCAGCAATTATAGCTGAATCATGAATCCTTATCCCATGATGAATTTCAAATCTTTCTTTCAAACCTCTTAAAATAGATATTGTATCCTCTACTGTAGGTTCCTCAATAACAACTGGTTGAAATCTTCTCTCTAAAGCTTTATCTTTTTCAATATACTTTCTATATTCATCAAAAGTAGTAGCTCCAATACAGTGAAGTTCACCTCTTGCAAGCATTGGTTTTATAAGATTTCCGGCATCCATTGCACCTTCTGTTTTACCTGCTCCAACTATAGTATGAATCTCATCAATAAATAATATAATTTGCCCTTCGGATCGTTGTACTTCTTTTAAAACTGCCTTCAATCTTTCTTCAAACTCTCCTCTGTATTTAGCTCCGGCTATTAATGCACCCATATCTAGAGAAAAGATTATTTTGTCCTTTAATCCTTCTGGAATATCTCCTCTTATTATTCTCTCCGCTAAACCTTCAACTATGGCTGTTTTACCTACTCCGGGCTCTCCAATTAAAACAGGATTATTTTTTGTTCTTCTTGATAGTATTCTTACAACTCTTCTAATTTCTTCATCTCTTCCTATAACAGGATCTAATTTATGTTTTTTAGCTTCTTCAACTAAATTTCGACCGTATTTTGAAAGAGCTTCATAAGTTCCTTCTGGATCTTGTGTCTCAACCTTTTGATTGCCCCTTATATCAGTTAATTTTTCCATAAATTTTTTCTTATCTATATTATATTTTTTTAATATCTCTCCCACTTTACCTTTTTTATCCACATCCATCATTGAGAGCATTATATGTTCTACTGAAACATAGCTATCTTTAAATCTTTCGGCATACTCTTCTGCTTTTATAAAAACTTCTTCAAGTCTTCTTGTTGCGTATACCCCAGACGTACCACCACTTGCGCCTAAAATTTTCGGCAATTTATTTAATTGATTTTCTACTTCCTTTATTAAAGAATCAACATCTACATTCATTTTTTCAAAAATATTAGGAATCAATCCATCCCCATCTTGGGCCAGAGCAGCAAACCAGTGAATTATATCTATTTGCTGATGTTTATTTTTAATTGCTATTGCATTAGCATCATTCAATGATTTCTGAACTCTTTTAGTCATTCTTTCTACATTCATGATTTTCCCCTCCTTTTTAATATAAAATAAAGTGCACAACTTATATCAATTGTGCACTTTATTAGCTATATTTTATCTTTTATATTTAATGCTAAAGTAAAGTATTTAATAGAATCTTCAGTATTCCCCATCTGATAATATAAGTCACCCAGCTCAATATACCTATCGTATATATCATTAATATTTGCATATTTTTTCAGTAAATCAAAAGAAAGATTCATATACATTTCTGCTGAAAACAAATCCCCATTCATAATCAAAAGTTTAGTTTTAAAATAATAGGCTCTCTCCATCAACTTTACATTATCTGAAGCTATCGCATTATCTAATGCTTCCTCAATATATATTTCTATTTCATCATAATAATTATTTTTGCTTAATACTTCAATAAAAGTAATTAAGTATTGAGTATATTCTACTACTAAATTTTTTGGAAATAAATCAAGTCCTTTTATCATATAATTTTTAGCTTCATCTTTTCTATCACTACAAAATAACTCTAAAGAATAATCATGATATAATTTAGCTTTTTTAAAAGCATTATCATTATAAAGTTCAAAGGCCTTGTTAAAATATTCTATACTTTTTTTATCATCCTTTTTCACAAAAGCGACACTCAATAGTTGATAAGCTTCACCTAATTTGATTTTATCATTTAAACTATTTGCAACTTCTAATAAATTTAGTGAATTGTTATAAATTTCTTCATAATTTCTAATTGAGTATAGACATTTTGATTCATTAAACATAGCGTTAAAAAGTAAATCTACATCCTCTGGATAGTTTTCTTTTACTGTATCCTTTATACCCCTAAAATAACTAAGAGCTTGCAAACACTCATTGTTCTTACAAAAATACTTTGCAGCATCATAATAATAAGTTAATCTATCTTTCGAATTAGTATTTCTTGTTATTTCATAATATCTACCTAATAAATTAATAATATCAGTAAGCTTATCTTCCTCAAGCAAGAAGTTAAACAACTCATGCATAAGTGTAAATGCTAATTCATAATAACCATTAACTTCTGCAATATCAATATACTTAAGTAACTGTTCAGAAAAGTTACTTTTATCTTTTGAATTAATCAACTTTTCCATATTCTCTTTAATTTGCTCATCAATTTCTTTACTCAAATAATTATAGTCGATTTCTAGTTTTTCTGCTAAACTCCTAATGATCCAATCTTCAGCTGGTATTTTACCATTTTCTATACAACTTAATTTGGATACTGAAAGGTCTTTACCACATAGGTTTTTCAATGTAAATCCCTTATAAATTCGAGTTCGTTTTATTTTTTCCCCAATAGATAAAACTTCCATATATATCTCCCATTCATTTGTTTAGTAATTTTTTATTATACCAGTCATTTTAAATAAATCTACACCTTCACTTAAATAGCTTGACGCTTCATTTGCTTTTCCAATCTCAATATAAAATTTACCGATATTTATAAGTAGTTCTGCTTTTTCTTCTAACAATCCATTTTCATCTGCATATTTTAATCCTTGCTTAAGAGTATGTTCTGCTTCTAATTTATTATTCTCTAGCATATCAACTCTAAATTTCAATAAGTAATATTGGATAACTTTAGTCTTATTTATATTTTGTGATTCAAATTTAATCTCGTCTAAAATTTCCAATGCATTAGGAATATCTTTTAATTTTATATAATTCTGACAAAGACTAATAAGAGTATCTATAAGTTTTTCATCTGATGTTTCTTTTCTTATTTTTTTAGCTGAATTTAAATGCTCAAATGATTCCTCTACATTATTAAATTCATAAAATAATTCACCCAAATTATTCTCAATTTCAGCAGTATACTGCAAATCATTCATATCTTTGGAAAACATTAATGATTTTTTAGAAAATTCAATTGCAGTATCTAGGTCACCTTGTTTACTATATTGCTCAGCCAATAACAACAATGATTTTGAATACTCCCTCTTATTTCCTACTTGCTCAAATTTCTTTTTCGCTAAATAAGAATAATTAATGGATTTATCAATATCATCAAGTTTAAAATATGTAGTAGCTATATAATAATAAATTTGTCCTAAAAGCAAATCATCAGCTAATTTATTATCAAGATAAACTTTCTCAGCTTGTTTGAAATAAGTACATGCTGAATGATAAGCCTTAAGATGTAATGTAATTCTTCCAAGTCTAATATATGTTCTTATAATATCAAGAAAATAATTTAATTTAATAAAAGTTACATTACCCGCCAAGAATAATTGTTGTGATTGAGCGTAATCGTTTTGATTATATGAAATCTTCCCTTTTAAATAATATGCTCTAGCTTTTTTATATTCAAGATGATATTTCTCTGCATAAAAAATTGAGCTTTCAATATACTGATCAGCCATATCAAAGTTTCTACTCAATATATGTGTTTCTGCAATATTTTCAAAGTACCCACATATTTTCTCTGCCTGGCTTTCTTCTGATTCCATAATATATTCTATTGAAACATCAAGAATTTCTGCTAAGTATTCAAGCAAATCCATACTAGGATTAGATTTCCCTGACTCTACAAGACTTATTTGCCCTGGCGTTATTCTTTCTCCCGCAAGGTCTTTAAGAGTCATATTTAACTCTTTTCTTCTTCTTTTTATTTTTTCTCCCAAGGATAATATTTCCATTTAATAACACGTCCTATTCCAAAATTTAAATTCCATATGCGTATTATGAATAAGCTAACTAAATGTAAATTAGACTCTATTTGTTTAATAAAACTTAAGTCATCATTAAATTCACTTAATTATATCATAATTAGATATAATACTGCAAAAATTTATTCTATAATATCCATATAAAGTGAATAATCACTTTATAATTTCCTGATTTTTTTACATTAATTGTATTTTTTTGTTCTTAACATTTTTTATTTCTACAATTTTTATTTAAACAGAAAAAGACACCTGCATCGGTATCTTTCTTATTATCCTTATTATCCTTATTATCCTTATTATTCTTATTGTTCATATCGCTAATTTCGAATTCCATCTTCCACATCTATCACCAAAGTAACCACTATGAAGACACCATCTATATATACCTTTTTTAGTATTAATATTTAATGGTGCTTCAATTATTTTAGCAAGATTTGGAATGTTAGACTTTATTATTTCAGGAAGCCTACAAAACTTAGGACATATATACTCCCTTTCATAAACCATCATAATTCTAGGAATTATTAAGTAATCACATTTATCTTTTATAGAAGCAATATGCCCATAATAAATCTTTATAGGTAAACATGCTTCATCTACACAATATTTTGTTCTTAAATTTAATATACATTAACTCTTTTGGAATTCCTACTATCATTAATTGCTAATTGAACATTGCTAATATTTTATAAATAAAAATTGTTGATTTAAATAATACCTTATAAATCAACAATTCTTTAAACAAAGCCTAAATTTTAAGTGACTTTCTTATCTCATTATATGCATCATAGCTTCATAAACATCTTCTGCAGTATTCATAGCCCGTTTACCACCATGTACAATTCTTCTTCTAGTAGATCTCTTCATTCTAGGCATCATCATCATACCAGCTGCTGCTCCTAGCATTGCACCTGCTGTAATACCTTTTATATATCTTCCACGCATAAAATTTTACACCTCTTCTCTAATTTTATCTATCAAAATTAGCTTGTGCAAAAA
>DAOUPR010000180.1 GCA_030626065.1 Clostridium sp.
ACATAGTAAAAGTTACAAAATAACTAGAATTAGCTTTGAGTTTATTAGGGTGATATAATTTTGTATAAATATTTGATGAATTCTTACCAAATAGTTTACTGAAAATATCCTTGTGAGTATCTATATGTTTACATTTTGTTAATTAGCAGCGGTGCTTTTGTGGTTAAAATTTAATATAATGCATTATATTTTTAAAAAATTAGAGTATATTTTACAAAAACAATCATTTACGTACATAAAAATTCATGGTAAAATTTATATAAGGCATACAATTTTGAATTGAATTTAAATTTTCATCAAAATTGAAAATTTAGTAGTAGTATTATTATACTAATACATAAAAACGGTTACTTATACCTAGATATAGAAGCATAAGTGAAATATTAGACATTTACCTTTTAGTTAAGCGGCACTAATTGTAGTTTTATAAGAAAATAAATTATCACAAAAGAAAGGAGATGTAATACGAAAGAAAATATGGTTGATCAGTACCAAGATAATGAAGATGATATAGAGCTAATTGTGAATACTATAAGCAGATGAAAAATAACACTATAAGGGTGGTTGGAAATATGAAAATTGTAAAGAATAGCTTAGTTAATAAAATCACTTATATTTTATTGTTTGTATTGGTAATAGCATTTATAACGGTGGGAACCATAACTTTTTCTCAATCAAAAAACATATTAACAAATGAAATTGAAAAGAATATTGAAACTCAAAGCAAAGCGTTATCAGTACAGGTTGATGATTTTTTTAAACAAAAAGGTGTTCAAGTTGAGCAGATGAGTACAAATTATGCTATTGTTAATTATTTAAAATCAGTTCAATCAAGGGATGAGGCATTAACAAATCCATATTATCCTGATGTACTAGCTTCCTTAAACGCAATGGTAGAAATGGATAGTAGTTTAGGTTTAGCATGGATAGCAAGTGAGAAAGGAAATTTTCTTATAGGTAATGGAGGATTGCTTACAAATCCAGAGTGGGACAAGGATACTCGCTCATGGCATAAGTTTGCAATTGAATCAGAAGAACCTGTTTTTTCTGACCCTTTTGTGAGTCTAGCAACAGGAAAGAATATAACTAATATTGCTTATAAGGTTATGGATGGAAATGAAGTTATTGGATTTGTCGCAGTAGACCTTCTCATGGATGACTTTCCTAAAATTATGGAATCCTACAAAATTGGAGAAGAAGGTTATACTATATTAGCAGCTAAAAATGGTACTGTTATGTATCATCCAGATGAAGAACTTATTTTTAATAGTAATATTCAAGATTTAGAAGGAGATATTAGTGAAATAGGTAAGGATATGCTAGCTGGTGGTTCAGACAGTAAAATAATTACCAATGATAATCAGGAACAATATATTTCCTATTCAACAGTGCCTACTACAAATTGGTCAGTAGCTGCACTTCTTCCAGTTAATGAAGCACAGTCTGAAATAAAGAATTTTAATATAATTATGATTACAATTAATGCAATAGCGATTATAGCTATTGTAATATTAATAACACTACTCCTACGATGGTTACTAAAGGATTTGACAAAGATATTTACATTTGTTCAAAATACTTCAAACGGAGATTTGACACTACGGTTGGAAATGAATCGGAAAGATGAGCTTGGCCAAGTTGCAGATGCTTTAAACACTATGCTTGCAAATACTAATGATGTTTTAATCGATGTAAACAATGCAACAGTACAAGTTGCCTCAGGGTCAAGACAGGTATCAGATTCTAGTATAGCTCTATCTCAAGGAGCAACAGAGCAAGCTAGCTCAATTGAAGAGTTAACGGCATCTATTGAGCAAATTGCATCACAAACAAAGGAAAATGCGGAAAGGGCTAACCAAGCTAAAACTATTGCTGAAACAGCTAAGGAAGATGCAATGCAAGGTAATGAACAAATGCAGCAAATGTTGGTATCTATGTCAGAGATTAATGATTCATCAAATAATATTTCTAAAATTATTAAGGTAATTGATGAAATTGCATTCCAGACAAATATTTTAGCATTAAACGCGGCTGTTGAAGCAGCTCGTGCAGGTGAACATGGGAAAGGTTTTGCGGTAGTTGCTGAAGAAGTAAGAAACTTAGCTGCACGTTCCGCAAATGCAGCAAAAGAAACTGCGGATATGATTGAAGAATCAATTATTAAGGTAACAGACGGAACAAAGAGTGCAAATAGAACAGCAGAATCTTTAAATACCCAGGTGGATCTATTGTCTGAAGCAGCAACTTTAGTTAATGATATTGCGGTTGCATCAAATGAACAAGCAATTGGTGTTCAACAAATCAATCAAGGAATTATGCAGATTTCTGAAGTTGTTCAAACTACATCGGCTACTTCAGAAGAAACGGCAGCTGCATCAGAAGAACTTTCAAGCCAAGCTGAAATGTTAAAAGAGCAAGTGAGCAAATTCAAACTTAAAAAGCAAGAGAATGAAACGGGATATAACGATACTGAACAGCTTTCACCAGAGATTTTAAAAATGCTGTCAAATATGAATGATACAAATAAAAAACCAACTGAGCAAAAAACTAGAGAAAAAAAACAAATAGCTTTAAGTGATGAGGAATTTGGCAAATATTAAATATAATTATTAATGAAAGAATTACAGTTGCTGATTCTACTAGAACCAGGCTTCTAGATGTACATGGAAAAGAATACAAGGGTTCTGGAAATAAATCAGAAGAATAATAAAATATCACGCATTAGGTCAGATTATTATCTGAATTCAACATTAATTTAGATAATGATAATTTTATATCCTTAAATGCAGTAGAAAATGCTTGCCAGCAAGCGAGCAATACATTGCAGAATTATCAAGAATCATAATAAAAAGAGGCTCATAAGAGTCTCTTTTTATTATGATTAGAAATCTTGGATCAAAGGTCACACTGACTATCTAGGCGTACAAAATTTATTACCCCCATCTTAATATTTCTGATAGTAACTTCAATGAGGAACTTTAAACTTAATAGTATCACAAAATAATACAGTACTTACTCAGGGTACAGTAGACAGTAATCAAAGGGAGAATGATTTTCATTGGGGGACAGATACTTCTCGAATTATAGAATGAAATCACTAATTGTTGGGTATTCTACCCTTAAAATGAAATATAATCAGATACATTCAAAGGAGTAGAATATAAATTGAAGAAAAAAGTTTTGATTGTTGGAGCAGGTATTGGAGGTTTGTCAACAGCTGTAAGACTACTAAGCAGAGGTTACCAGGTTAAAGTTTTTGAAAAAGAAAATAGAATTGGCGGTAAAATTAATATTATAGAAACAGAAGATTTTCGTTTTGATTTAACAGCTTCTATTTTAATGACTCCTAGTATTTATAAAGAACTCTTTGACTTCATAGGTAGAAAATACGAGGACTATCTTCAGTTTGTAAGATTAGACCCAAATTATAGAGTGTATTATAGTGACGGAAGTGATTATAACTTGTCTAGTGATTTAACAAAATTAGTTAATACACTTGAATCAATTTCAAAGGAAGATAGTATTGGGTATTTTAAATTTCTAAGCGATAGTTATAGAAAATTTCTTATTGCAGATGAATATTTTTTGAATAGACCATTTAGATATATGAGTGATTTTTTTAATCCACATACCTTAACACAAGCCATAAAAATAAAAACACTTTCTAACACCTATAACTATGTTTCGAAATTTATAAAAAGTGAAAAATTAAGACAGTTTATATGCTATCAAGCTTTCTATGTGGGGATTTCACCTTATAATGGACCAAACATTTATACTTTGATACCTACAATATCTCAGTTATATGGCCTTTGGCATCTTAAAGGAGGCATGTATAGTTATATTTTAGCATTACAAAAACTTATTGATGAATTAGGTGGTATCATTGAAACAAATGTTAATGTAGAAGAAATAATGATATCAGAAGGAAAGACTGTTGGTTTAAAAACAGACAAAGGGCCAGAAAAAGGAGATATAATTGTTTGTAATGCTGATTTTCCGTATTCTATGAATAAATTACTCGAAGATAAAAAAGCAAAAGGCAAATACACAGATGAAAAAATTTCGAAAATGAAATACTCATGTTCTACATTTATCATATATCTTGGGTTAAAAAAGAAATATAAAAATCTTTCAGTTCACAATTTCTATTTTAATGATGATTTTAAAGAAAATATCGAAGGGATTTTCAAAGGAATATTACCTACAAAACCATCACTTTATATTTACTGCCCAAGCAGAATAGATGAAAAAATGGCATCCCATAGCAAAGAGTCATTAAATATTATGGTACGGGTTCCTAATCTATATTTTGATGAAATAAAGTGGAGTAAAAATCAAATTTCTTTATTCAGAAGAAAGATAATGGATACAATAAGTAATATAAAGGGTTGTGAGGATATAGAGGAAAATATTATTTATGAAAGTTATTTAACACCAAAAAATTTGCAAGCTTCATTTAATGCACATTATGGAGCGGCTTTTGGATTAAGCCATACATTAACGCAAACTAATTATTTTAGACCTCATTTAAAGTCGCCTAATACTGAAAATCTTTATTTTGTTGGAAGTTCCATTCATCCCGGCACAGGTGCGTCTATAGTATTACTTTCAAGTAAATTGGTGGTTGAAGAGATTTTAAGAGATATGAGAAACTGAGAACATAGCGGCTAAAACCTCGAGTGGATACGAACCAATATTTACAATCAATTATAGAAGGTACTTAGTTATAAAGTAAAACTTCTATTATGTTTAATTGGTTAATATTACATGGTAAAGTAATAGCATTTTTCTATTGACATGATAATGATTTTCAATTACAATAATAATTGTTAATGAAATTCGTTATCAAGTAAATATTATTTAAATATGGGAGGAAAACAAATGAAGAAGGTATTATCAAAAATTTCTTTAAGTTTAGTTTTAATTTTATCAATTTTAGCTTTAGCAGCGTGTGGACAAAGTTCAAAAACAAATAATGCAGGGGAAAACTCTGATCAAGAAAAAGCTTTAAATCAACAAAGTGGAGAGGTGAATTTATATACTGACAGGCATTATGATACAGACCAAGAGTTATTTGATTTATTTGAAGAAGAGACAGGTATAAAAGTAAATGTTGTTACTGGTAAATCTGATGAATTAATAGAAAGACTTGCTAGAGAAGATGCTGATACAGAGGCTGATTTATTAATTACTGCTGATGCTGGAAGATTATATAGAGCGAAAGATGAAGGATTACTACAAAGTGTATCAAGTGAAGTATTGGAAGCTAATGTTCCGGAAAATTTAAGAGATAAAGATGAAGAGTGGTATGCATTAACTGTTAGAGGAAGAGTAATTGTATATTCAAAGGATAGAGTAGATCCTTCAGAGTTATCTACTTATGATGATTTAACAAGTGAAAAATGGAACGGGAAAATCTTAGTTAGAGCTTCAAGTAATATTTATAATCAATCTCTTCTAGCTTCTATGATTGCAATAAATGGTGAAGAAGCGGCAAAAGAATGGGCAGCTGGCGTTGTTAATAATATGGCTAGAGATCCGCAAGGTAATGATAGAGCACAAGCAACTGCAGTTGTTGCAGGGGAAGGTGACTTAGCTATTATGAATACTTACTATATTGGTAAAATGCTAAACTCATCAGACCCAGAAGAAGTAAAAGTAGCTGAAAATATAGGAGTATTTTTCCCAGACCAAGATGGTTCAGGAACACATATTAATGTAAGTGGTATTGGTTTAACAAAACATGCCAAAAATAATGAAAATGCAATAAAATTAATGGAATTTTTAACTAGTGAAAAAGCGCAGAAAAGTTTTGCTGAAGCAAACTACGAATACCCAGTAAATCCTGAAGTTGAAGCTTCTGATTTATTAAAATCATGGGGAGAATTCAAGCCACAAAACATAGATCTATCATTATTAGGGGAGTATAATACACAAGCTGTAAAAATATTCAACGAAGTAGGATGGAAGTAAGAAGTAAATTTAGCTAATAAGGCGGTCCCTTGGGACTGCCATTTTTGCTAATCTATAAGTAAAAGGAGTGTGAAATTTGATTAAGGCTAGAAGTTTCAAAAATAGAATAAATATTTGGAGTGTTCTAAGTTTTATTTTTATATTACTCATTGTTATTCCTAATATTAATGTTTTTATTAATATCTTTAATGCCCCTAATGAGAACTGGACACATATTCAGCAATACTTACTAAAAGACTTTACTGTTAATTCTATAATTTTAATAGTTTTTACTGGGTTTTTTACTATATTAATTGGTACGAGTTTAGCGTGGTTAATCTCAGTTTATGATTTTCCATTAAGAAAATTTTATAGATGGGGACTTGTTTTACCTTTAGCTATACCAGCTTATATTGGAGCC
>DAOUPR010000197.1 GCA_030626065.1 Clostridium sp.
AAACTTATGTGGAGCATAGTTTTTTCGGCAAAAATAAAGGGCTAAATTTTGAAAAAAGTTTGATCAAAATTTAGCTCTTTTACATTTCTATTCTATTTATTTTTTAAAAAAGTTTGATCGTTTTTTGAATGGAATATTTTATTCCTGACACTGTTCATTTCTCTCCCACCAGACTCTAACCGTCTAGCTTGCGCCCAACCTTAAAAATAACTATAACACCATATGTCATAGTTATTTCCGTATATTTAGTATGCAATAGTACATGTAATATATAACAACAAAAGCATTGTCTTTATATATGTTCTTAAATTTTAATAGGATTAAATGATATATGTAGCGATTCTCTATTTGTAACCATTTGTCTTATTTTTACTCTAGATTTGTCGAACAAAAATTTCGAAGCAATATTTGTTGAGCTATTAGAATATTTATCTGATAAATAAATTACTTCTCTAATACCTGATTGTATTATTGCTTTTGCACATTCATTGCATGGAAATAAAGTAGTAAAAATCTTGCAGCCTTCTAAACTTCTACCTAAACTATTCAATATTGCATTTAGCTCAGCATGGCACGTATAAGGATATTTTGTTTCAAGAAAGTCTCCATCTTTGCCCCAAGGAAATTCATCATCTGAACACCCCAGTGGCAAACCATTATACCCAATTCCAACTATTTTATTATTTTCATTTACTATGCATGCTCCTACTTGAGTTGCAGGATCTTTGCTTCTCATTCCAGATAATAATGCAATTCCCATAAAGTATTCATCCCAAGAAATATAATTTTCTCTTTTTTTTATACTCTCTGTCATTATATCACCTCATTAATTATTAACATCTAAATTTCAATAAATTAAAGAGTATATTATGTTGAATAAAAATAGCAACTTCAGAAGGTACCACTAAAAAAGTTAGATAACTAGGTTTCCTACACTATATATATCACAATATAAGTGATGATGTCTATAATAGTATAGCGAAATCTAAAATCAGTACTTTTTAGTACCCACCTTCTTAGCGCTATTTTTTTTATGTAATATTTCATTAGCTTAGTCGGCTAATACGACTATAACATATCAAGAAAATTTTGTTGAATGGTCACATCATTAATATCTTTTGTAAACACATGTTCAGCAATATGTTGGCTCCAAGATTCGTATTTTTCAGAATCAATTGTAAGAGTTGTCAATTCATGGAACTTGCCATATTTTGAATTACCAATCTTTGCTTTTAACTCATAATCACTGAGTTTAAATTTTGTAGAATCATCAATTTGAATAAGATAGCAAATAGCAAGATGTTTTTTACTCTTATTTGTATCAGGAGTGTAAATTAAAAATGGAACACCATTATATTTTGATAAACTAAATACTATTCCTAACTCTTCTTCAATTTCTCTTTCAAGTGCATTATTAAAAATATTTAACGTATTGTTTGTACTAATACTGTCTTCTTCTCGTACATGACCACCCATCCACATAAGGTACTTTCCTTTTTCTGGAGAGTCTTTATCTAAGCTATGTTCATTTTTTTGAAAAATATATACCTTGCTTTTATCTTGGTTAGTAATTATAGTTATCGGTATTGGCTGTATGTAATCCGATTCTTCTACAATATCTCTATCATTATAAGATAGCTTTAAATCTTTAATTAAATCAAAGGAATTAATTCCAAACTCAAGTTTTTCACATAAGTCTTTTGGATCAAAATAAGCAATCTTTTCCACTAGTAAGTCTTTTAAACCCTCTAATACTGATTTTGTAACATCAAAATTAACTCTATTTTGATTTGAATGACTGGTATCATATTCTTGGATTTTTGAGAAAACATGTCTATATTTGTCTAATGCAGCATCTATAGCCTTAAAATAATTTTTCAAAGTAGAACTATTCATGATGCTTCCTTCCTTGCGCGTTAAGAGGTTTGCATACTCTCTCTTCATAGATATTTCAGGATCTGCTTTAAATATATATACTAAATCTATAGATTTTATCCATCTTTTCAACAAAATAAATGCTTCAATTTTATTTATTTCATCTTCACTTAGTTTATTATCATTCATTAGCCATTCAAACCAACAAAGACTATCAAATATACCTCTGTCTATTAAAATAATGTCATAGTCATTTTCTTCCTGAATGAAACTTAAATAATCACATAAAGTTTGACTAAAAGTCCATATGTTAAAATTAGGGGATGTCTTTTTCTTAATTGGACAAATACTTGCCTTTTCCGATAAAACTTTTGATCTAAACTTGTTTCTTTTCAAAAATAAGTTTAATGAATTTATGCATGTAGTTTTTCCCGATTTTGGACTGCCACAAAATTCAATTACTAACGGTCTACGTAGTCTATTTTGCTTTTTTAACTCAAGTATATCTGCTGCTATCTTTTCCAAAGATTCAATTTGCTCTAATACTTCTGGTTCATTTTTGTCCATTTTTTTGTCCTCCAATTCATTGAATTTTTCTGGCTATTACATTGAACTTTTCTTCTATTGTATCTAAAAAAGTGCCACAAGCATATCCTACTGCAGATGTAATTCCTATGGCTAAAAATATAAATCCTTGACTTATACACTTTTTATCTATAACTAAAGAACTAATAAATGTATAAAGAATTATTACAATAAAAACTGAAAAAAACACAGTATATAAAGGTCTTGTAAAAAAATATACCACTAATCCAAACTCTTTTATAGAATTTTCAGCTTTTTCTTTTATCTTACTCTGAATACAAAGTTTATAAATTTTTCTTATGTAATACATACTATTTCCTGCTAGTCCAAAAAAAATTGATAGCGTAATTGCTAAATAAAGAATATTTTGATCAGTTATAACTATGCTAGAATAATTAGAGAAATAAAATAATATTTTGTATATTGAAAATAATAAAATACATACATAATAGAAACTTATGCCTTTAATTTTTTTCAAACTAATTTGTCCCCATATATCTTCCAAAATATCACCTTTTTTCTTTGTCTCTATTTTATTATTTTAGTGTTTTTTTCTATAATCAATACTAATTTAATATAAATATCATAATAATATAATTTTAACATAAAAATAAGTAGATAAAAGGTATTTAGATAAATTTAATACTTTATTCTAATATAAACTTTATTATAAGCTTTCCTATTTATTAACACAACTTTACATGTTTTTCACACTAACCTTGAAAACAATCTATTTCCAAAACTTTTTTCAATGACCAAATACAATAGAAAAGCCCATTTTTAAATTAATTGTAAACTAGTATATTTATTGAGTGCATCTATAAAATATTACAAAATAATATTTTATCATATTTCTATTATTCACTCACTAAATATTTGAACAAATTGCATAATTACCATTTCAAAAAACTTGCTACTATATATAGTCTTAAAAGCCCTAGAGCTATACCACATTTATTATGCAATTGTGCCAAGTTAGAATTACGCAATTTCCTCATTTAACAATTCCTAATATATTTAGATAACCAACCTAATTATATATTCACTTTATTCTATACTTAAAATCACAATTTTATCGAAATAAATTATAATTGATTTGATTTTATTTTATCAAATTAACTAATTTCTACTTCAATTTCACTCTCTTGTGTAATTTCAATTGGTGTTAACACCTTGTATTTTTCAAGTATATCATTATATAAATTTCTATCATATTTACTCATTTCAACTGTTATAGCTACACAAAATTTGAACTTCCCAATATTTTCATCATCTCTATTTATTGCCTGTAGAACTAAAAAAGGTTCATTAATACTACTAATATTTTTAGACTTATATTTTCTACTAATTGTGTCCCATTTCATATCTAATCTTCTTTCAAGCTCTGTTTTATATTTTCCACTATCACTAGCTGGTAATTTACTTTGCTTATATCCATCTTCAATTAGTTCTTCAATAAATCTGGCGTCTTGAGCAATATTTTTCTTATATTTCTTCTTTACACCTTTCTTCGTAAAACTAAAAATATTACTGTTTGGATAAAAAACTTCTTCTATGCAACTATTAGTATACAGGTCACTATCTAATGCATCTACATCACTTAATGTAGTAATTGTCCAGCTAAAACTTATCTTTCCTTTTTTCTGACTAAAGTCAGGTAAAGGTATAGGCAACTTTATACATCTTGTTGGTAAAATATATCCTTCATATAATACGGTAACCTTTGTATCACTACAATTAATCATATCTTTAACATCATTTTTTATAATTCCAAACCCGTCTTCTAAACTCGATTCTAGTTCATTTTTTGCTGTATGAACTAGTAGCGTTCTAGCCATTAAAGGATTAATTTGCTTAGATATGCTTCTTAACGCGCCAAGTTTACCTGCCACAACGGGAGATGCAAAACTTGTACCTGCTGTTAAAGCTCTACTATTCTCATCTAATCCAATAGCATGAAACAAGTTTCTCTCGTCTCCACCAAAAGCTAATAAATCTGGCTTTATTTTTCCTCCTTCTCTTCCAATTCCTATACAACTATATTTAGCCCTATATAACTTATCTTTATAGTAACTATATGCTCCTACTCCTAAATTATTCACGCTATCAGATGGAGCTTGAATTCTATTAAATGGTTCCATTACATCTCCATCATTACCTACTGCTATACAGAATAATTTCTCCTTCATTGCTAATTTATCTAAAATATATGTAAATCTATTTATCTGATCATCTAATATTGGTCCTCTTGGTCCAAAAGAAATGTTAAATATATCTATATCAGTTCTTTCTTTTACGATTAATTCAATATTATCAATAATTATATATATATTCTCTTCTGGTAAAACTCTAAAACTATCTACTATGACCTTAGGTAATGGTAGATAATCATCACTACTATATTTATTTAATTCTCCAAACAATACAGCTCCACATACAGCATTTCCATGTTTAACATATTCAATTTGTTTAGGTAAAGTTGCAATATTATTTTCATTTACAAATCTCTTAATATATGGATTATCAAGATTAACGCCTCCATCAAAAACCCCTATTCTTATCGTTGGATTCGCGTTATCAAATTTAAGCTTAGGCATTCTAATCTCTGTTGTTCTTGTAATATCGGGTATAATTATATCTCTTATTGGATGAATTGTTCTAAGAAAGTTAAATTCTGCAACATTTATAACATTTTCGTTGTTAATTTTCCCTAGTATAAAAATAGGTCCATCATCATACTTTCTAACAATAGGTTCACCTATTAAAAATTTCTTGATTTTAACTAATGCATTTTTTGTATCTTGCTTTAATGGATGTAATACTATTTCCACTTCATATTCTTCTAATTCATCTTCAAATCCTAATGCTTTCTCATTAGGTGTTAGTAAATCCAATTTCTCTATACTTCTAAGTTGTTTTACCTCTGTTTTATTAAAGTTATCATTTTTCAAATCACTTAATAGCCACTCAATATTCTCTTTAGACCCTTTAATAAAATATAATTTTGACTTATTTTCACTGTCTTTTGTTTTTCCCCGGTTATAAATCCTAGCTCCAACAAACTCCATTGAATCTTTCTTTTTAAATAAATCTGGCTTGTAGCTTTTAGCTAGAAACCCTTCTGCCATTCTTATGCTAAGAATAATTTCATCTTCTAAATATAGTTCTTCATTTAAATTAATATCTTCTTTAATTGCACTTATATTATTTATAAGCTTATTTTTGGCTTCCTCATAGGTATAAGGGAGTGGCTTGGGTCCCCCACTATTGCCTTTGGTCACATTTTCAGCTAGTTTCTCTCCCTTAATTAGAATTGGCATAAAAGTCATATAAATCTCTCCCCTTTTGTTTATCCTTTCAAATATCTATATATGGTACTTCTTGACATAGATGTTATTTC
>DAOUPR010000239.1 GCA_030626065.1 Clostridium sp.
AATTGTATGAAGCATATTCTGACTACAATGATATGATGGATTTGACAGAGGATATGGTGGCATATATTTGTGAAAAAGTTCTAGGAACAACTAAGGTAACTTATGAAGGAACTGAAATTGAATTTAAACCACCATGGAAAAGAATATCTATGACCGATGCGGTTAAAGAATATTCTGGTATTGATTTTGCTGAATTAACTTCTGATGAAGAAGCAAGAGAATTAGCAAAAGAAAAAGAAATAGTTATGAAGAAGGAATTGAAGGATTGTTCAAAAGGCGATATTTTAAATGCATTCTTTGAAGAATTTGTAGAAGATAAATTAATTCAGCCTACTTTTATTACTGATTATCCAGTAGAAATATCACCTTTAACAAAGAAAAAAAGAGGTAATCCTGAATTAACAGAAAGATTTGAAGGATTTATTTATGGTAGAGAATTATGTAATGCTTATTCTGAATTAAATGATCCGATAGTTCAAAAGGATAGATTTATTCAACAATTAAAAGAAAGAGAATTAGGTGATGATGAAGCATATATGATGGATGAAGATTTTATAAATGCTTTAGAAATAGGTATGCCACCAACTGGTGGGTTAGGAATAGGAGTTGATAGATTGGTTATGTTCTTAACTGATTCTAGCTCTATTAGAGATGTTCTTCTTTTCCCGACTATGAAACCTACTAAATAGAAAAAAAGCCCTGAGGGGCTTTTTTATTTGGCATTGTTTTAAAATATTGTTGATAAAAATAAGTGTTGCTTTTATTAATGTATTTATATTATTTATTAGTGTGCAGAGTGCAATTAGCAATTTGCAATTAAGGATAATTTTCTTCACTTTGTTCAGGAAATCTTTAATTGTATAAAAGATTCTACGAAGAATGAAGAGAATCAGATTTCATTGTACTCTTCTATTGTTTTAAATAATAAATTGTAATTTACTATTAAGGGTTATTTTTCAAAGTAAAATTTTTTAAACCAATTGAGTTGAAAATTGTCGGCGTAAGACGAGAATTATCCAGAATTGCACAGTGTGCATTGCAAATTGAACATTACTCAGAAAGAAGAACTATTAAAAACAACAACATTTTAAATAGAATCAAAAGATATTTTAAATAGAATCAAAAAAAGGCTTGCTTTTTTTGAATAAGCTGATATAATAGTCTTTGTAATAAATGTTCCGCGATAGCTCAATGGTGGAGCACTCGGCTGTTAACCGATAGGTTGGAGGTTCGAGTCCTCTTCGCGGAGCCATTTTTTTTTGCCCTTTTTCAGCAAATTTATGGGTGACTACTAATCAATTTTATTAGGTTACTATGAAATTTAGTACTGCAATTATTTATAAAATAATATGTATTAATCCATAGCTTACATATCCTATGTAGTTGCTAATGTAAATTTGCTGCTTTTTTTATTATATAGGTAATGGATATTCTTCTTACATAATACTTGACTTTTATATGTTAATTGCATAGAATTTATTTATAAACAATTTTATAGGTGTACTTTGATAAAGAGGAGTAATAAAATATACTTTTAAAGAGAAACTATGTTTGGTGGAAGTAGTTAAAGTTATTTTATGAAAGGAACTTTTGAGTACGTTCTTTAAGTAGGGCTAATGCCAAGAAGGGTGGAACCGCGGATAAATATATTCGTCCCTTTGTGGAATTGGGTCTTTTTTTATTTGCTATAAAATTCAGCAGGGAATAAAGAAATATTTAATAATTTAAATTAAGGCTAAAAATAAAAAGGAGGCAGTAAATATGTCAACAGTAAAGAAAATGGATAAAATAGTTGCACTTTGTAAAAATAGAGGGTTTATATTCCAAGGCTCAGAGATTTATGGGGGATTAGCGAATTCATGGGATTATGGTCCTCTTGGTGTTGAGTTTAAAAATAATGTGAAAAAAGCATGGTGGAAGAAGTTTATTCAAGAAAGCCCTTATAACGTTGGTGTTGATTGTGGGATTCTTATGAATACACAGGTTTGGGTAGCATCAGGACATATTGGAGGTTTTTCAGATCCGTTAATGGATTGTAAGGAATGCAAAGCAAGATTTAGAGCAGATAAATTAATAGAGGATTATTTATGTGAGCATGGTAAAGATGATCAAACTGCTGATGGATGGACAAATGAAGAATTGAAGAACTTTATTGATGAAAAAGGTATTGATTGTCCAAAGTGTGGAAAACATAATTTTACAGATATTAGAAGGTTTAATTTAATGTTTAAAACACATCAAGGAGTTACTGATGATTCAGCTGCTGAAATATATTTAAGACCAGAAACAGCACAGGGCATATTTGTTAATTTTAAAAGTGTTCAAAGGTCTGCTAGAAAAAAAATACCTTTTGGAATAGGTCAAATAGGAAAATCTTTTAGAAATGAAATAACTCCTGGAAATTTTGTTTTTAGAACTAGAGAATTTGAGCAAATGGAGCTTGAGTTTTTCTGTGAGCCCGGAACAGATTTAGAATGGTTTAAGTATTGGAAAGATTATTGCTATAATTTCTTAATGAATTTAGGTATGGATAAAGAAAATGTAAGGATGAGAGATCATGAAGATGATGAACTTTCCTTTTATTCAAATGCAACAACAGATATAGAATTCAAATTCCCGTTTGGTTGGGGAGAGTTATGGGGTATTGCTGATAGAACTGACTATGATTTAAAACAGCACATGGAACATTCAGGGGCAGATTTAACTTATCTTGATACTCAGACAAAAGAAAAATATGTACCATACTGCATAGAGCCATCATTAGGAGCTGATAGAGTAACACTAGCCTTTTTAGTTGATGCGTATGATGAAGAGGAGTTAGAAAATGGTGATGTTAGAAATGTTCTTCATATTCATCCTGCTTTAGCTCCGTATAAAGCAGCTATTCTCCCACTATCAAAAAAATTAAAGGAACAGGCATTAGATGTATATGCACAATTAAGTAAGAAATTTAATATAGATTATGATGAAGCAGGTAGTATAGGTAAGAGATATAGAAGAGAAGATGAAATTGGAACACCTTATTGTATTACTGTTGATTTTGATACACTAGAAGATGGATCAGTAACTATAAGAGATAGAGATACAATGAAGCAAGAAAGAATAAAAATTGAAGAATTAGAAGTATTCTTAGCTAATAAAATGGAATTTTAACAAAAACCCCTTCTTATGAAGGGGTTTTATTTGTTGATAAGTTTTACCATTAACAGTATATAGTGTTATAATATATTAGTGTTAATAATATTTCTTTAATTTGTGGAGGTATTTGTATGAAAAAAGAATTTTCTTGTTTTAAGGAATATATTAAAGATAAAAAAGTGGCAGTTGTAGGAATTGGGGTAAGTAATATTCCATTGATTGAATTTTTAGTAAAATTAGGAGCAAAAGTTACAGCTTTTGATATGAAAAATAGAGAAGACCTAGGAAAAATAGCAGAAAAATTTGATGGAATAGGAGTTGAATTAGAGTTAGGAAAAAATTATCTGGATAAATTACATGGGTTTCAGGTTGTATTTAAAACACCATCTATGAGGATAGACCATCCTGTCTTATTGAAAGCTAAAGAAGAGGGCGCATATATTACATCGGAAATGCAGGAGTTTGTTAAATACTGTCCAGCTATTACTTTTGGTATTACTGGTAGTGATGGCAAAACAACAACAACCACTTTAATATATGAGATGTTAAAGAAAGAAGGATATACAACTTGGGTTGGAGGTAATATAGGAAATCCGTTGTTTTCCAATATAGAAGAAATGAAAAAAGATCATATGGTGGTATTAGAATTATCGTCATTTCAATTAATGACAATGACGGATTCAACTGATTATGCACTTGTGACTAATTTATCACCTAATCATCTTGATGTTCATAAAGATATGAATGAGTATGTGGATTCGAAAAAAAATATATATAAATATCAGGAGAAGAATAATACTCTTGTTCTGAATAGAGACAATGAATTGACAAAAAAATTAGTTGGGGAAGCTAATGGAGAAGTAATACAATTTAGTACAAAAGAAGATTTAAAAGATGGAGCTTATTATAATAGTGGAAGTTTATATTTATTTGGAGAAAAAATTTGTGACAAGGAAGATATAAAACTTATGGGAATGCATAATGTAGAAAATCTTTTAGCGTCTTATTGCATGGTAGGGAAATTTGTGTCAAAGGAGACTATGGCGTATGTATCTACAGAATTTTCTGGGGTAGAACATAGATGCGAATATGTTAAAGAAATAGATGGAGTTAAATATTATAATGATTCAATAGCAACAAGTCCAACTAGAGCAGTGGCTTCTCTGAAAGGATTTAATAGAGAGGTTATTTTGATTGCAGGAGGATATGATAAGAAAATTCCTTTTGAACCATTAGCGGAAGAAGGATATAAATATATTAAGAAATTAGTTCTTGTAGGAGATACTAAGGGAAAAATAGAAAAAGTTTTTAAAAATATTAAAGATGAAAAAGAAATTCCGATATATTTAGTAGATTCTTTTGAGGATGCTATTTATAAAGCGAAGAATATTGCTCGTAGTGGTGATGTTGTTACATTATCTCCTGCGTGTGCAAGTTTTGATATGTTTAAAAATTTTGCCGTTCGTGGACTTAAATTTAAGGAGATTATAAAAAAAATGTAAGATAGTAAAAAGAATAATTAACAAAAACCTCCTTATTCTACAGAATGAGGAGGTTTTTGTTTGGTGTGAATTATATTTTAGGCGTAAACTTTACCTTGTGTATCAATGTGCGAAATTATCTAAAAGTAGTAGATATATGCAGAAATAGTTAGCTAATTTTAAAATTTGAGTTATTATAGAGTTGATATAAAATTTAAATGTGATATTATATTACTTGTCGCTGCAAGAGAGCAGCACAGTTGGTCTTTGAAAATTAAACAGAGATTTAAGCCAGTCAATAAATATATTTTTGAGTAAAGATTAAACTTTTCAAATTGAGAGTTTGATCCTGGCTCAGGACGAACGCTGGCGG
>DAOUPR010000254.1 GCA_030626065.1 Clostridium sp.
ATAGTGTGAAATGTGGAATGTGAAGTGTGAGGTTAAGGATGATTTTGCTAAGCAAAATCGACTATTTAATTAAAAGATTTGCGAAGAATGAGCAAATTATCCATCATTGCACATTTCACTCTTCACATTTCACACTATTAATAATAAAATTTTTTTAATAAAACAGTACTTTATAAATTAACAACTCCTTAAAACATAGCTTTTCCATACAAATAAAAGCATTGAGTCAATTTATTAGATATGGTATTATAAATTTAAGTTTATATGCATAGGAATGTATGGTTATACAATAATATACTAACTAGCAGGGGGGATGTAAAGTAATGTTTAAGATAAAAGTTCCAGCTACTACGGCTAATATGGGACCTGGATTTGATTCTTTTGGTATGGCTTTGGGGATAAATAATGTATTTGAATTTGAGGAAATAGATAAAGGGTTTGAATTTTATATTGAAGGTAAGGAAACGGATATACTAATTGAAGATAATCTTATTTTTGATACTTTATTTCAAGTTCTTAATAAGTATGAGTATTCTTATAGAGGAATAAAAATTAATATATCTGAATGTCCAGTTCCTTTATCCAGAGGACTTGGTAGTAGTGCAACTTGTATAGTAGCAGCTGTACTTGCGGCAAATGTTTTAATGGATGGGAAGATGACAAAAGAGGAAATTGTAGAAGAAATTGTACAGGCAGAAGGTCATCCAGATAATGTGGTTCCAGCCTTTTTAGGTGGAATGGTAGTATCAATGATGGCAAGTGGAAAAGTTATTTATTCACAAGTGAAAGTACCTGAGAGCATTTCGTTTGTAGTGATGATACCTGACTTTAAGACGAGTACAGAAGAAGCAAGAGAAGTTCTTCCGGAAAAGTATACTAGAGAACAATGTGTTTATAATCACTCAAGAACAGCAATGTTGGTAAATGCTTTTAATACTGAAAAACTTGATAATTTAAGATTGGTTATGATGGATAAAGTTCATCAAGAATATAGGAAAAAACTGATAAATAATGCTGATTTGATTTTTAATAAATCAAAAGAATTCGGTGCTTTAGCTGAATTTGTAAGCGGCTCAGGATCAACCTTAATTTCAATAATAAAAAATGATGATTGTGATTTTATAGATAAAATGGCAGAGGTCTTAAATGATTTAGAGGATGAATGGAAAATAATCAAATTACAACCTGATTATGAAGGGGCCACCCTTTTTTAGTGTGAAGTGTGCTTCTTTTAAAATCTTAGAGTGCAATTTGCAGAGTGCAGTTAAAACCTCTAAAACCTTAAAAGATTAAAAGAATAAAACCAATTTACATTAGCAATTTGCGATGTGCAATTTGCAATTAAGGAAGCTTCTCCACATTTGGTGGAGAAGCTTTTGTTTTTTTAAAATAAATTAAAAATTCTCCGAGGAACGAGGAGAATTATCATTAATTGTGCATTGTGCATTGTGAATTGTGCATTTTCTTTCAATATTTTATTCTTTAAATTAGCTTCTATCTGATTTAAAACTCTTATTAAAGATAAAGACAATAGCTACTGCTTCAAATAGCCATTGAAAGGCTGTTATCCACCAAACGTATACAACAGGGTATTTGAGGTGATAAATAAATATTATCATTAACGGTAATCTAATAAGCCAGCTTGAAATAAAAGATACCTTGAAGGGGCCTTTAGTATTGCCAGATCCTTTTAATGAGCCACCTAGTATCATTGCTATAGCCATAGGTATTTGTTCAAGGGCAGCTACTTTTAAGCAAAGAGCCCCCAATTCTATAACTTCTGTCTTAGTGCTGTCTATAAATAATGATACTAAAAATTTAGGAAATGACAAAAATAGTAGAGCACAAAAGGCCATAGTTATAATACCAAGTGCTGTAGAAATATAGGAATATTCTTTTGCTTTTTTATAATTACTTTCACCAATTGCTTGTCCGGCAAGTGTTGTAGAGGCTACGGCAAATCCCCATCCAGGCATAAATGAAAGTGACTCAATTGTAGTTGCTATTTGGTTTGCGGCAAAGGCGATTTTACCAGCATGCATAATTATAAAAATACATAGTAATCTACTTATATCTAAAGAAGCTTGTTGCATTGAAGAAGGTATAGCTAATTTTATTACTTCGACAATATCATGTTTTTTTACGGTTTTAACTAATTTGAAATTAATTTTTATTTTAGATTTTTTTATTAAATATATTGTTATGAATAAAAATCCGAATATATGTGCTGTTAGAGTAGCGATTGCGGCACCTTTAACTCCTAAAGTAGGGAACATCCAAAGCCCGAAGATAAGTACAGCATCTAATGTTAAATTTATTATATTAATAATAACAGATACTATTAATGGGGTAACAGTATTTCCGTATCCTCGTAAAACACCATTTAGCATACTTGTAAGCATATTAAAGAAAAGTCCAATGGAAACAATTTTCATATATATATTTGATAAATATAGTATTTCACCAGTAGCGTTAGCAATGGTTAAGATATTCTTTGAGAATAAAAATATGGATAAAGATATTATTATCGAAATAAATAAACCAATTATAAAGCCTATAGTTGCATATTTCTCTGCTAAATCTTTTCTTTTTTCTCCAACTTTTCTTGCAACGAGTGAAGTTATTGCAACTGATAGTCCAACTGATATAAATATATTTACAAAAGTATAGAGTATTTCTGATGATAATCCAACGGCACTTACAGCATCTTCACCACCGAAGTTTCCAACCATCATTGTATCAAATACCCATATCATCATATATAAAATCATTTCACCTACAGCAGGAATAGCAAGCTTTAAAACATCTTTGATCATTTTTCGGTTAAACATAGAGTTCTCTCCTGAATTTTTATCTATATACGTTAAATATTAGTATAAGTTTTGAACAATAGCAATTTATAATTGTAATGCACAATGCACAATTAAGGATGATTTTATTCCTTACAGTCATAAAATCTTTAATTAAGTAAAAAATAATCAAATTATTTTTCACTTTACAAAATTAAAGATTCTCGGCGTCAGCCGAGAATCTTCATTAACTTCACATTTCACATTTCACATTTCACACTTCACTCTGATTTAAAAGATATTAGTGAGTTAATTTTTCTAGATTCTTAAAAGTGTAACCTTTTTCTTGGAAAAATTCTATTATTTGTGGAAGCGCATCAGCAGTAGTTCCTTTTGGAGTTGCATCGTGCATAAGCAATATTACCTTCTGTTGATCTCTATAAGTATCTTTTACGTATTGTACTAATTCGTCAGCAGGTACTGAATTGCCAGTATAATCTCCATTAATACAGTTCCAATCTACATAGTGATACTCTTCAGCTTCTATTCTTTCTCTGTGAGCAGCTTTTCTGTCGTGAAAAGCTCCTTCAGGAAAACGAACTAATTTATAATCATATCCATCAATTATATCTTTTAATACATCTTCACATTTATGAACATCGTCCATAAAGTTATCAGGAGTTCCATATAAAAAATCTAAATCATGACTATAAGTGTGGTTTGCTACAATATGGCCACTATTATGCTCTTGAAGTATTAATTCAGGGTACCTTTCCGCTTTAAGTCCCATTACAAAGAATGTTGCCTTAACATCATAATCATCTAATATTTTTAGAACTCTAGGAGTAACATTTTCAGAAGGACCATCATCAAATGTTAGATAAACAATTTTTTCATCGGCACTAGTTTCATCAGCATCTTTTTCCGTATCACCTGCAGCAGAATCTTTAGCATCTGTTTCATTATCTATATTTTTAGTTGAACTATTTTCATTTTCAGAAACATCATTAGAGTTGTTGTTTTTAGTGCTGTTTTCTTCATTAATAGATTTGTTTTGATCTGCATTTTCATTTTGTTCAGTATTAGAAGTTACTGATTTTTGATTATTTAATGCATTTTCTTGAGTGTTTTTTGTTGTTTGGCAGCCAACTGTTAAGCTTAATAAAGTTCCAATTGACAGTGCTAAAATAAGTTTCTTCTTGTTGTCCATTACATCCCATCCTTTATTTTCCATTTGATAAACTAGTAAATGTATCAGCCCATTTCTTAACATAGTCGCCTGTTGACCATTGAGACATAATAGGTATTTCTTCTTCTAATAAATCAAAGGTAAAGAGTTTTTTGTCTTGAATAATTCCATCTGAAATTTTATAACCTTCTAATTTATTTTCACGCATAACTACAATGAAGTTTTGGTTTGGGGAAACAAAAACATCAATTGCATCGGGAAAATCTTCTTTAATTACATCCCAAGAAGGATACAAAGAATCATAACCTACTAATTCTTTAGGTGGAATAGTTGGGATTTCAAAGTCATCAAACAATCCTTTTGAAGCAGAAGTAGAATTATTTAATCTACCAATCAAGGTCCATTTACCTTCATTTCTTTTTAACCCATAGTTTAAATTATCTGGTATATTTTCATAAGAATCTCTTTCATCTTCTCTGACAGAATTGAGAAAAGATACTGCACCTTGTTGCAGAGCTTCTTCACCAATAGCATCCATTAATTCTGTAATTGGTACCGGTGTTTCATCAAAATTATAGACAGTATCAATAGGTAATACTCTTAAGCTATTATATTTATATGAACGATTCTGGCTATTTGAAAATCCAGTC